>DQGZ01000044.1:1464-5340 GCA_003531345.1 Alphaproteobacteria bacterium
AGAAATTACCTGCTAACAGAACCTAGACAAATTATTTAAATAATTTAAGAGCGTTGAATAAGGTCAATTTAAGTATTGCGTATAGCTTTTTCTGTTTAAATTTTTTTGCATGCCTGCTTCTAAATTCATCAGATAGAATAATGTTTTTTACAAATAATTCTCTTTTGCCTTCTATCACCCTGTTATCAATTATCAATTTTTCTTCAGCCTCTGATATGCTGCGTTTTAAAAGCCTTATATAACAGCTTCTTATAAATAGTAGGTCGGGAAGCTCCATCATTCTGAAGAAGTTTTTTCCTGAGTAGTCAATGTCCCTTCTGTTAAGTTCTTTGATTTTAAAGTTGTTGCCATCCTCTAGAAATTTTTTGCTTATTTTTTTTACCTCTTCAGCCTTGTTTATAGTGTCAAGAAACGCCATGTTATAAGATATTCTTCTATTCTTGAATTCTTCAATCTCTTTATTTTTTAACATATCTTTGGTATCTTGGTTATTTCTCCACTCCCATTTATAGTCGCACTATCTCTTCTAGGCAATTTGAAATTGCATTTCAACCACAGTATCGCACAAATTTTCCTGTATTTGCAGGGCGTTTACTTGATTTTATGGATTTTGGTACGGTAATAGCTTTACCATGAGGGTAATTTTTAAGAGAATTTTATTTATGCAGGCATCAACAATAGCTTTTGCAAGGCAAAGAGACCTGTTTAGTCAGCTAGAGATTATATCTAATAATATCGCTAACTCAGAATCAACTGGCTTCAAGTCTGACCTTGCGGTCTATGTGAAGTCAGATAAGCGGATAAATGGCCAGCCTGACCCCACGCCTGTGCTAGCAGTTGCAACCAATACTGCGCCAGGTGGCTTGGTTACAACGCAAAGGCAGCTCGATATTGCCCTTGATGGAAAAGGTTTTTTTGCGGTAGAAACTCCGCTCGGCACAAGATACACCAGAAACGGTGGCTTATCAATTACTGCAGAAGGTTTCCTTGCTGATGCAAATGGAAATCAAATATCAGGTGAGGGCGGTCCAATAACTATGGATGTAGCAGATGCTGAAATTGAGATAAACCTTGCGGGTGAGGTTTACGGAATAGGTCCAGAAGGAAGAAGTCTTCGTGGTGCACTTCAGGTGGTGAAGTTTGAAAATGAATCGGTATTACAAAAAGCTGGCAATCATCTGTTTAAGTCTGACATAGCGCCTGAAGCAGCTATCCCTAATGAAGACTATAAAATAGTGCAGGGTGCTATTGAGGGGTCAAACGTAAATCAGGTTTCGGAACTTACCCAGTTAATAGAAATTTCAAGGACGGTAGCAAATTTGGCACGGATTGTGCAAGACCAGCACCAGCTGCTGAAATCAGCAGTCAGCAGAATAACGGGAACAGGAAATGGTTAAACTAACAGTTTAGGTATATTTATATGTATAGGGCATTACAAATTGCAGCTACTGGTATGGCGGCTCAACAGTTAAATGTTGAGGTAATATCAAACAACGTCGCAAACCTTAACTCTACTGGCTATAAACGCAGAATAGCTGAATTTCAGGATCTCCTCTACCAGAATCTTAATCGTGATGTAGGTGTTCAGAGTACAACAGGCGGTAATCTTCCACCCGTTGGTAATCAGGTGGGGTTGGGTGTTAAGAACTCAGGTATCTTCATCAATACCAATCAGGGTACATTAGTAAAAACAGACGGTAAGTTTGACCTTGCAATTCAAGGTAAGGGTTATTTTCAGGTAACAAACGCAGACGGCACAGTATATTATACAAGGTCAGGGCGCTTCTCTCCTGATGGTAATGGCTTGATAGTTGATCCAAATGGTTTCCAGATTGACCCAGGGCTTACCCTCCCGCAAGATTATCAGGATGTTACAATTAATCAGCAAGGTGAGGTTTTTGTTACAATATCAAATACGGTTGCCCCGCAGCTTGTTGGCAGGATAACAGCAGTTAATTTTCTAAATGAATCAGGCTTGCGCCCTGAAGGTAATAATCTTTTTACTGAAACTTTGGCGAGTGGCTCTCCAACTCAGGGTAACCCTGGAGCTATTGGCTATGGCACTGTACAACAGGGTTTTATTGAAACATCAAATGTTGATGCGGTAAATGAGATAACCTCCTTGATAGTTGCCCAAAGGGCATATGAGCTTAATTCAAGGGTAATATCAACATCTGACGATATGCTTAATGCTATTAACCAGATAAGGTAGTTTTTTTGATGAAGGGGTTTTTTATATTTTTATTTCTGCTTGCGCCAGCTTTGGCTAATGCTAGGGGCTTTAGCATTGAGGCGATAAAGATAAATCTTGAAAGGGAAATAGAAAAAAAATTAGATGTGAACAATATCACTCTTTCACAACTGGTGATAAAAAGAGACGGTAGCGGCAAAATTTTCACACTGGAGCAGGTTGAGAATGCAAAAATTGCCGACCTTTTGGAAATTTCTAAACTTGAAATCGCTAATAATAAGTTCATTTCAACAGTTTCTGAAATATCAGGCAAATATAATATCAGCGTTACTGGCAAAATAGCCAGATCGATAAAAATACCAGTCTTGTCAGAAAATATATCAAAGGAAACTGAAATAACCCAAGACCTTATAGAGCTGGTTGATATTCCAGAAAGAACCTTAAGAGGAACTACCATAACTGGAATAAAAGACCTTTTAGGAACTGTTGCTGCCAGAAATATCAGTAAGAAAAATCAAATATCCTTCACGGATATTAAAAAGCCAACAATTGTCAAAAAAAATGACGTGGTGCAGGCAATATATCAGGTGAAGAACATGGAAATAAAAACTCTGGCAGTTGCACAGCAGGAAGGTGGCCTTAATGACGTTATAACTCTAAGGAATTATGATAGTGGAAAAATGTTTGAAGGGAGGGTTAATTCTGAGGGTAGGGTAACAGTTAATTTTGAAGAAAAGGAAATAGTTTTAAAATGAAAAAAACACTAGCAATATTAACTTTATTAACACTCACTTCCTGTGTCAGCTCTCAGCTTGACCGTATGGAATGGCTTGGCAAAGCGCCGCCAATGACAAAAATGATGGAAAATAGCGAAAAGCAATCTGCGCCAATGAACTGGCCAGTTTATGACGACAGTAAAGACAAGCTGGATTATGTTGCCGCCAATTCATTATGGGATAAAAAAAATAAAACCTTTTTTAAAGATAGCAGGGCGGTAAAGGTTGGCGATATATTAACCGTAAAGGTAAGAATTAATGACAAGGCGGAGCTGGATAATAAAACGGAACGTAAAAGGCAGGACTCAGACACAGGCGGTGTAGGTAAATTATATGGTCTGGAAGAGGTAATAAAAGATGTATTGCCAGGTAGCCCAGCAACTACCTCATCACTGCTTAGCAGAACTGGTGATATGAAAAACCTTGGTGAAGGAAATATAGACAGGAAAGAAGTAGTGGAAATTGATGTTGCAGCAGTAGTGACTGATGTAATGGATAATGGCAATCTGGTTATTTATGGAAGTCAGGAGATAAGGGTTAATTTTGAAATAAGGCAGCTTACGGTGCAAGGTGTTATTCGCCCTGAAGATATATCCGCTAAAAATGACATAGCCTATAACCAGATAGCGGAGGCACGCATTTCATATGGTGGTAAAGGCATAATAATGGACATTCAGCAGCCACGCATAGGCAACCAGCTTGCAGATATAATCTCCCCGTTTTGATGGCATAGTTGATAGAGGGTTGTGTGTGGGCCTTAGCATTGTCAACATTGCCTTAAACTAGCTAAATAAAGTCTATACTGGCGCACGAACTTGAGAAAAAATCAAATAAGTAATAGAACTTTTATAACTGGTTGGTATTTTATAGTATTTCATAAATTTAATTGGCATCTTCGTTTTTCATCGA
>DQGZ01000199.1 GCA_003531345.1 Alphaproteobacteria bacterium
GGCTTATTTTTTTGCCCTAAAATATTAAATTTTACTTCTGGTAATTTTGCTTTAAGCCCCTGCATAGTAGCCGTTCTATAATCACCACTACCAGCAAAAAACACATCATATTCTGTATGTTCTTTTTCAAATTGTTTTAAAGTTTCAATAGACTCATCAACAGGGTTTGCAATGAAATGAATTTTTGTATTTGTTGTTCTAAACTGGTTTAAACTTTCACCTGCGGTGGTTATAAAAATATGGTCAAAAACTCCAAGCCGATTTTTCACTAACTCAACATTTTTGGGTAGCCATAAGGCATCAACAAAAAACCCTGCTATCTTTAAATTAGGTTGGGCTTTCTTTATTTCCAGCAGGGTTTCATTTTTTATATTTTCCGAATGGCCAATGAAAAGCATATCAGGTTTTAGAGTGCGGCAAGTTTTAATTAATTTTTTGTTGATAGCATTTTCAGAGCCAAAGCGAGATTTAAAAAACCCTTCCTGCCTTGCAATATCACGGTTAGAAAATTGATAAGCCGCATGACCATTTCTCACCAATCCAAAATAGAATTTATAATCACAATTATAGAACTGGTGATAGTTTTTTTTGTAGTCAAAATTTGCTATTTGTAAAATGCGCATTAAAAAAATTACTTTGCTCTTATAGCTTTAATTTTTTCTTTCGCTTCTTTTTTTACCGCTCTAATTTCTTCGTGTTTAGCTTTCCTTGCTTCTCTTTTTTCTTTCATCTTTGCTATATGCTCATCTCTCTTTGCTATCATTTCTTCTTTTTTTATTTGCCCCTTATTTTCATGGTTATGAGCCTTTGCTTGAGTTGTAGCTGTAGAAAGTAAAGCAATAGTAGTTAAAACTAAAAACTTTTTCATAAAATTATAATTTATTAAGTTGTTAATGGAGATATATTATAAATAAATAAAACTAAAACAATGAAGTTGTGAAAGAAATTTCAAAGAGCCAGACCAAACATAAAATTGACCTAACCTTAGATAGAGTTTTTAAGGCGCTAGAAATGCTTGATAACCCTCAGTATAAGCTTCCACCCGTTATTCACGTTGCAGGAACTAATGGCAAGGGTTCTACAATAGCTTTTTTGCGCGCTATATTTGAAGCGGCAAATTATAAATGTCATGTTTATACATCACCACATCTTATAAAATTCAATGAGCGGATAGTTATCTCAGGCAATGAAATTACTGATGATTATTTAGCAAGCTTGATAGAGGAAGTTAGCATTAAATGTAAATCCCTTAACCTTACATTCTTTGAAACAACAACCTTGGTCGGGTTTCTTGCCTTTGCACGCAACAAGGCGGATGTTCTATTGCTTGAAACTGGAATGGGTGGGCAATTTGATGCAACCAATATTATAGAAAAACCTGCCCTTACAATCATCACCCCCATTTCATATGACCATCAGGAGTTTTTAGGCGATACTATAGAAAAAATTGCCTACGAAAAAGCCTGTATAATGAAAAAAGCTACAAAATGTATAATATCAAAGCAAACTGATGCAGCAAAAAAAGTATTATTTGATTATGCAAAAAAAATAGGGGCGGATGTAATTGAGTTTGAATCTCTTTCGTCATTGCAAGGAGCTTACAACGAAGCAATCCATTCTAACGATCTAGACTCCAAGCCCGATGGATTGCTTCGCTTCGCTCGCAATGACGACTACATAAAAGATACAAAATTTAAACTATCACTCAACGGCTCTCACCAATATATTAATGCAGCCTGTGCCGTTACTGCAATTAAAAATTTACCAAAATTTAGTATAACTAAAGAAAATATAGGCAAAGGTCTATCTTCTGCCAAATGGCCCGCCCGATTGCAGAAAATCGCTGATAATACCTATCTTGATGGCGCACATAATCTTGATGGGGCGAGAATAGTTGCTGATTTTATAAAGGGGCAAAGAGGGGGTAAAAAAGTTGTAGTTATTTTAGGCATGCTTAAAAACAAAGATATTTATGCCCTTTTAAATGAGCTAAAACCACAGACAGACCTATTGATGGCAGTAAATATTGCAGGGGAAAATTGCTTTACAGCAGAGGAAATAGTTGAAATAGCAGATAAATTATCCATTAAGGCAATCCCCTCTAATAATGCGGTGAAGACCTTAGAAAGCGCACGAAAAACCTACCCAGACAGCCTGATTATCATATGTGGTTCACTTTACCTAGCAGGAGAGTTCTTGCCTAGAGATTAGCTACCCTAAAAAGACCAATTCTTTTACAAATTTTTAATATAAAGCCTGTCAATTAATTTTTAATTAATTTATTTTGTAATCACAATTGATTGAATGTAAAAAATAGTGTATGCTGACTCGGTAAAGCTATCATAATTCTTAATGACTTTTTGGACTTCCAAAATTTACATAAATCAATCAACTAACAAGAGGTATATATGAAAATTACCGTTTCTGGTAAACAAATGAAAGTTGGCGCAGCCTTGAGGCAGCACGTACTTGAAACAGCAGATTCTTCAATAAAAAAATATTTTGAGAATGCAATATCAGCAGATGTTCATTTTTCAAAAGAGGTACATCTTTTTGTAACTGACATAATTGTAAATGACGGAACAGGAACTCAATATCATTACAAGTCTCAGGCTAAGGAAGAAAATGTTTATGCCTCTTTCGATAAAGCACTGGACAGGATGGAAAAACAATTACGCAGGTACAAACGCAGGATCAAAGATCATCACAAAACAAGCCTTGGTGAAGCAGCAGCAATTGCTGCAACAAAATATGTCATAACAGATGACGGGCAGGATTTTGAAGAGGAAAACACTGAAGACGCTCCACTTATAATAGCGGAAAAACAAACCATGATAGAAACATTAACTGTAGCAGATGCAGTTATGAGAATGAATTTGTCAAACCTTCCTGCACTTATGTTCATTAATAAAAAAACAGGAAGTTATAATGTTGTCTATAAAAGACTGGATGGTAACATATCATGGGTTGAAGCTCAAAAACAGGAGAGCAGCAAACCTCAGCTAAAAGCCGTTAATTAAAGGCATAATCAAACACTCCGAAGATAGGCAGAACGTTATTTTTTGCCTCCGTCTGCCTGCAATCTAAGAATAAGAACCTCAGTTATTTCTAGGAGGTTTTTAGATAGTGTAGTTTATTAATATCTAGTCGCCTGTAATTATACGGTCAACCAGCTGTTTTACCGTTGGAATGAAACCGTTGGCATAAAACGGGTCAGTGACGAATTTATAGGCGTTATGCCCTGCGAACATAAGGTTTTTTTCAATATCCTCACCTAATATGCTGTTGTTCAGTGATTTCTGGATGCAGAAACTGCGTGGGTCAGCCTTTTTGCCAGTTGTATAATCATCATGATCCTTCCAATTGGAAAAACGGCAATGGCTTAAACAGCCCATACAGTTTATCTGGTCAAAAATTATTTCGTCAGACTGTTCTTTGGTAACAAATATCAATGTATCATCAGGTGTTTTCATCGGCATATCAAAACCCTGCTCCTGATACGACTTTACCCGCTCCATATCATTCGGGTCAATATAAACTGGCCTGCCGCGAGGTGGCAAAGGTAAGGCTTCAGTATAATATCCTTCTGGCTGAGTTAATGGTTTAGCTA
>DQGZ01000185.1 GCA_003531345.1 Alphaproteobacteria bacterium
TAACGGACAAAGTTTACAAGATCTAGATATGGATGCTTTTAAAGAAGAAAAGAAAGTAGTAAATCGTATTTTTGGTGCGTACGATTTATCAACTGTGAATAGTATGGTAAGAAACATTAAATCCAATTATAGCACTGATACACATCAACCTAAGCTATCAGATCCAGAAATTCCATCTGACGTAAAGATTTTACCAAAAAATCAAGGTGATAATGGTTTAGATGGCGCATATATTGAACCTGATACGCTGAACGTATTCAAAAATATATCGCATGGAGAAGGTGGTACACCAAAACCAATTCGCCCCGAAAGAGAGATCTTTCTTAGCTAGAGTTGACCAAAATGAAACTTGCCTTAGCCCCTCCTACTAGTGGTGGAGAGGATATAGAGAAAAAAGAAGCTCAGATATAGTGCAGGTTTCTTAAACTCATTATTATTGTAACAAATAATAACTTTAAAACCCGTAATGCTGTAAGAAGCGCACGTCATTCTCAAAAAACTGGCGCAGGTCAGAGATGCCATATTTCAGCATTGCCAAGCGTTCAATGCCTATACCGAAAGCAAATCCTGAATATTCCTCGCTGTTTATACCGCAATTTTCCAATATTTTTGGGTGTATCATTCCACAGCCAAGTATTTCCAAAAAGTCTGCTCCCTTACCTATTTCTATTTTACCACCGCTACGGTTGCATTGAATATCCACCTCAGCGGAGGGCTCCGTGAATGGGAAGAAACTTGCACGGAAACGCATTTTAATGCCGCTTACTTCAAAGAACCTGTCTAAGAATTCTTGAAGGCAGCCTTTTAAATGCCCCATATTAACATTCTTATCCACATAGAAACCTTCTATCTGGTGGAACATCGGGGAGTGCGTCTGGTCAGAATCACAACGGAAAGTGCGCCCTGGTGCAATGAATTTGAATGGCGGCTTGCCATTTTTCATAGTGCGGATCTGTACTGGCGAAGTGTGGGTTCGTAAAACTAAATTATTATCCACTGACTTTATGTAGAATGTATCATGCATCTGGCGTGCAGGGTGATTCTCGGAGATGTTAAGCGCTGTGAAGTTATTATAGTCATTCTCTATTTCTGGCCCTTCCGCATATACAAACCCAAGACTTGCGAATATATCTTTTACTTCCTGCACAACATGTGAAACTGGGTGAGTTTTACCAAATTTGACCTTTTGCGCTGGTATTGAAATATCAATTGATTCCTTTAGCAATTTCTCATTAAGCTCTTTTGATTCAAATTCCGCTTTCTTATTTTCTAAAACCTCAGTTATCTGGACTTTAACCTGATTCACCTCTGCACCAAATTGCTTACGCTGCTCAGCTGGCAGAGTGCCTAATGTTTTCAGGCTTTCAGTTACCTTCCCTGACTTGCCGAGATATTCCACACGCAGTTTTTCAACATCAGCAAGTGAGTTGATGTTTTGATATTCAGCATCAAACAATTGTTTTATCTCAACAGCTGAGAGTGGAGAGTTTTGAGGAGTTTTTAGTGCTTGTTCCAACTTGCTGTATTTTTTGCCCTCACCCTAACCCTCTCCCGCAAGCGGGAGAGGAAATAAAGTAATAATTCTAAACTAATAACTAACAACTAAGAACTGGCTTAAGCAGCTTTTTTGTTAGCTTCCAAAGCTTGTTTCACCTGATCGCAGATGCTTTTGAACTGCTCAGGAGATTCGTAAGCGATTTGTGCCAGAACCTTTCTGTCTAAAGAAATGTTAGCTAATTTCAAGCCATTTGCAAATGTGCTGTATTTTAACTCATTCTGGCGGACTGCCGCATTGATACGAGTTATCCACAGCCTGCGGAATGTACGTTTTTTAGCTTTCCTGTCACGATATGCGTATTGCAGACCTTTTTCAACCTTTTCAACTGCAACTACATAACAATTTTTTGAACGGCCATAATAGCCTTTCGCCATTTTTTTGATTTTTTTGTGCCTTGCGCGTGAATTAACGCCACCTTTTACTCTTGCCATTTTCTACTCCGTATTAGTTATTTGATATTAATTTAAACCGTAAGGTATAAATTTCCTTACTATACCTGCATCTGACTCATTTAGTATAGTGGTTCCCCTCTGGTTCCTGATTTGCGCTTTTGAGCGCTTACGCATACCATGGCGTTTGCCTGACTGGTTTGCGATAACTTTACCGGTAGCAGTAAGTTTAAAGCGTTTTTTAACGCCTGATTTGGTCTTCATTTTTGGCATTTTAACCTCTTGATTTAATTAAGAAAAACTACGACTTAAGGCAGCCAATTAAGCCATTTTCGTCAGTAGTGAGGCGGGTTTATATAGTATATCTGGGGTTATAACAAGATATTTTTATTAAATATTCAATTCAAGGAGGAAAAACTAGTTCAAATTAAGGCTTTTTGATAGGTTTTTACAAATTTAACTATTTATTAACAATTTTGCGCCATAATCCAATCATAATTAATAATAAGGTATTTATGTTTTATCAAATACGCCTTCAGCAAAGCAAAGAAAAGGGAAATACCCCTGACATTGAGATAGATGCTCAAACCCTGCAAGGGCTAAGAAATGTAGAGAGAGAGAGTAATCTAAGTGAAAAAGATGACCCTAACCCAAAACATGTTATAATTAGCTTATTTTCTGGACTTGACCAATATATCGGGAGAGTCTCTGCTTATGAGTGGAATTTACCAAGCCCAGTGATTTATAAAGCAACTGAATGCGGTGATAAAACACAAAAGGTTGAAGATTGTATAATTGGAACTTTGCGAGAACATGTAAAAATACATGGAACAATTGATGAGATAGCTCTTTTAGGGCATGGATGCTCTGGATATATGAGCGTTTCAGCAGTTTTAGGATTTTCTCCAGGAGGATTTCCAGAAGAAAATCGGGGTTTATATATAGGAAATTTTCTTGAAAAAATGCTAAAATTAGAAAATGAATTGAAAATTAAAATTTGTAACCGAATAGTTTTTAATGGATGTTCAACATTTTCAGAATTATCTCCAGCATGGATAGATTATTACAGAGCATATGCTGATAATAATGATATTCAACTTGTGGGAACAACATCTATGCTTGGAGGAGCTTATGGAGTTATCAATACAGCCCGATATGTTTTATTTGATACGGATGGCAGTATAAAAAGAGACCCTAAACTTGATGATAGATATGCCCCAGCTGCATTAGTTGGTAATGACAGAAGCTGGACTGATTGCTACCTTGGAACAACCCCTGAAACTGATCGTAAAGGTGATCAGTGCTGGGAGCAAAAGCAAGTAGAACTCGAAAGAGAATTAAAACAAAAAATAGAAAAGGCAAAAAACCCCTTTCCCGCTCCTGGAGCAAAACTTTAGTTAATAGGAATTTCTCAAAAGTTTAAAGCAGTTATATAATATATAAAAAACGTTAACTAAATTACTATTCCCTCCCCTAGTGAGCCTGTAATTGGTGTGTTCTGACCTGTCTGGCTGTGCAGGTAAAATGATAAAATACCTGCAAATTCAAGATGTTGGGAAAGTTCGAGGAACAAATTGTTAAGCTCATTCTGGAAATCCTCATTGAACATACGGTCTGACCTAACATTTATATCTAAACTGGTTAACTTATTGTTTTGAGTTATATATTTTCCTTCTATCTCCACCTTACCATGCTCCTGCTCTTCAAACTCCACCCAGAAACGCTTCTGGGCATCATCTGAATCAGAATTAGGGTTTTGATATGCTTTGCGGTCAATATTCAATGTTGCGAATGAAAGTGTAGAACCATCATAGAACGGCATTAAATAGCTGTAGAATTGCTGGTTCTGCCTTGCCTCACCCACATTACCTGGGGTAAATGTTTTGAGGAAACTAAATACCTCCTCCATGTCCTTTCCATATTCAAGATTGGTACTGGTGTTACTTTTCAAGCTATTCACCACCTCACTACTTGCCCATTTATCAGCATTTCCTGTTTGTGAAGCAGACATGAACCATAAAGCTTTCAGTGCAGAAAAACGTTCAGTTGGGTTGGCACCAAGCTGGGAAACAAGGGTTGATGCAGGTGCGCCACTACCATATAATATCTTAAATATATTAGAAAAAACTGAATTATCAGAGGATAATATGTTGGAATAATTGGCAAGTGGCTGGGTTGAACCAGCGCTTATTGCACCTAATATATTGCCCGCTACATTGGTTATATTCGGTGCGGCATCATCAATTAAGAAACTTATCTGCGTTCCGTTAGGCAGATTTAGGGCATTATCCAGCCGAAAATTCCCCACAGAAGTTGTTATTAATGCCTGATTACTGTTTGGTGTGGTTAGTAATTGCCCAACCAACACCCTAGACTGGTTCAATGGGTTTTCGGTTATCTGCACCTTCTGGTTATTCGGAAGCAAAACATCAACCAGCTTAAGGTTCAGTGGGTTAGATGTCAGGATTGCCAGCTGTGCCTGCTGGTTTGCTGGGTTTGGCTGCGTTATATTTGAGAATTGCAATAACTGAATTTTCGCATCTGCAACAAATGACCTGATATTAACAGGTATGTCTGGGTTCTGTTCAATTGTAAAAGCATCTGCAAATACAATTGGGTTTACTATTGTCTGGCTGGATAATTGCTGGCTTTGAGGGGTAGTCAATATATTTTGCTGTGCATTAGGCTGTAATTTAACAAATCCATCACCATTAAAATTTACTGTACGTTGCTGGTTATTTGCATCGGTAAATGTCGCAACGCCACTTAAGTTAAGTTTTCCTCCCTGAATTTCTGCCTGTGTTATGTTAAGCTTCAAGCTCTGGGGTTGTGCCTGTGATAGATTATTCTGCAACTGTAAACGAACACCATCTGGCAAGAATTGTTGTAGTTCAGGAAATTTTATATTCAGAAGATTAGCTGCACTTGAAGTGAAATTTGAAGATGAAAGATTCTGGTTATTAAGCAGATTGGTTATTTCAGTGGTAATTCTCTGGTTAAGGCTTGGGGCTTCAGAGCCTTTCAGGATATTGCTAACTATACCTGAAAATAATTCTACCATTTTATTTCTTTAAGTTACTTCACCTTCAGTGAATAAAGATTTTTTTATTATGCCAACTCTCTCTATTTTCTGGGGTTTTTCAACTGCACTGGTTGCCAATGCTTCCGCGGCTGTTTTAGCAGTTACCACAACATAGTCTTTTTTGGATTTATATACTTTATAGCCAGAATTTTCACGGTCTTTAACTTTTCTGTGCTTGAAATGTATAAGGTTGAAAGTAAAACGCATAATCTTTACAAACTTTGTAAGGTGAACTGTGAGTACTATCACAAATTAAGTTACAAAACAACTAAGATAGTCTTTTAAACCCTTCTTTTAGGTCATTTATAATGTCATCTGCGTCTTCTAGACCAAGGTAGTAACGTATTAGGGTATTATTATACCTGTTGGAAACTGCCGTTCTTACACCATCAAGCTTCAGCACACGCACTAGACTTTCAAACCCGCCCCAAGATGCACCAACCGAAATATATTCATAATTATCAATAGCTTTTGCCAATTGCTCATTAGTATATTTATTGTCTAACCTTATGGAAAATAATGGGGTAGCACCTTTAAAATATTTTTTCCACATATTATAACCAGAAAAACCTTCAAAAGCAGGGCACAATATCTCTTTTACTTTTGGTTCAGTTTTTAGATAAGCCAGAACTTTCTTTAATGTTTTCTGCTGATAATCTAGGCGCGCTTTCAGGCTTCTGATACCTCTTAACACCAATGAACAATCATAGGCACTGACGCTTATACCAAGGTTTTTAACAATATTCGCTATCCTTGGGGAAGTTTCTTTATTGGAAAGTATAGCGCCCATCAAAAGGTCAGACCCACCATTGATGAATTTTGTCACTGCATGGATAGACACATCAACTCCAAGATCAAGTGGTTTTAAATAAAGTGGCGTTGCCCATGAATTATCTATCACGGTTTTAATATTTCTTTCCTTAGCAACTTTTACTATAGCTGAAATATCCTGCGCTTCAAAAGTAAGAGAGCCAGGGGATTCCATAAATATCACCTTGGTATTAGGCTTTATCAGCTTTGCTATATCTGCGCCTATTTCAGGGTTATAATAAGTTGTTTCAACACCATTTTTTGCAAGTATTTTGTTACAGAACCTACGTGTCGGACCATAAACGCAATCCACCATTAGAAGGTGGTCACCCGCTTCAAGTAAGCCAACTAAAGTAACCGTGATTGCTGAAAGACCAGAAGATGTGAGGTAACAACTTGCAGCATTTTCAAGCTCCCTTAAAATTTCCTGAAGTGCAAAATGCGTCTGGTTACCAGCTATTCCGTATGCAGGGTCAGTTGTATTGGAGGTAAATAGAGGTTTATAGAATATCTCGCCTTCTTCTGCCTTGTCATAATCTGCAAGGGTTGGAAATATCATGGTAGAGGTTTGGCATATTGGTGGGTTCACTGTACCAAAATGCTCTACAGCCTTTCTGCCTTTATGGATTATTTTTGTTGTGTCTTTCATTATTATTTAAATATTTATGGTCTGGTTATTCCTTAAAATAATATTTTTCAATATTATTTTAAAAGCTTGCAGAGATTAGAACGCCAGCCTTTTTTTATACTTCTCAAGTTTTTTAGCTATCAGGTCTCTTTTCATCTTGGATATATGCTCCACAAAAACAATACCATTTAAATGGTCAATTTCGTGTTGTACGCAAACTGATGCAAGTTTTTCAAAGGTCATTTGCTTCTCTTTAGCTTGGTAATCAAGGAATTTCACAGTTACGACCTCAGGTCTTTTTACTTCTGCAAATTGGGCTGGGAAGGAGAGGCAACCTTCTTCAAAGCAAAACATCTTTGCTGATTCCTCAACAATCTCTGGGTTTATTAAAAATAATGGGTCAGGTTTTGCATCTGGATTGTGTGTGCCGTCATATCTGATTGAGCCCTGAGCTATGTCCATAATTAGTATTCTTTTAAGAACGCCAACCTGAACTGCAGCAAGCCCTAAACCTTTATTGGCATACATGGTTTCAAGCATGTCATCCATAAAGGGCTGTAGTGATTTTATTTCCTGTGGCTTAACTTCTTCAGAAACTTTCTTAAGCTTTGGGTCAGGATATACTAATATGTCTAAAACAGGCATTTTTCATATGTTAGTTTCAGGTATTAGGTATTAGTATAGGTAGAAATATTCAATATAAATATATAATTTTTTTATATATGGC
>DQGZ01000020.1 GCA_003531345.1 Alphaproteobacteria bacterium
ATTAGTATCTGCCAAGAAGCGGAAAGGGCAAGCAAAGCAAGAATAGTAGCTACAATAATATCGGGATAAGCACTATCCAGAGAGAATACCCCTAGTGCTGCTACCATAACAGCAATATTGCCTATCGCATCATTTCTACTACAAAGCCATACAGATTTAGTATTGCTATCTCCTTTACGAAAGCGATATAATAGAACAGCACATATAACATTTACTATTAAAGCTATAACACTTATATAAGCCATAATATCAGCTTTTGGAATATTGGTCTCTAACCCATGATGAACTGTTTCAAAAGCTGTCCATAAGCCCACTAATCCAAGAGATACCCCCTTAAATATAGATGCTTTGGCTTTTACCCTTAAAACCTTATCAAGCACAAAAATGCTGATTCCATAATTAACTGAATCAGATAGAAAATCTAAAGAGTTTGCCAGTAGAGAAACTGACCCTGCAATATAGCTTGCTATTATCTGCACAAAAAACATCACTGTGTTTGCAACAAGGCATATCCAGACTATCCTTCTGTAGCTTTTATTTAAGTTGGGATTTTCTATTTCACAATGATCTGAACAATTAACTGACATTTTATTACTCTCTGTTTTGAATTAAAATTGATTTACCTAAATTGAACTTCTTGTAGATAGCTGGAAGAACAAATAGCGTAAGTATAGTTGCAGTTATAAGTCCGCCTATAACCACTGTTGCGAGAGGCTTTTGGACTTCTGCTCCTGAACCCGATGAAATTGACATCGGCACAAAACCTAGCGATGCTACAAGGGCTGTCATCATTACTGGTCTTAAGCGAGATGTTGCTCCGTAAAATATGGCTTTAGTTTCCTCAACGCCTTCTTTAATAAGTTGGTTTATCTTGGTTATCATCACCAAGCCGTTCAATACTGCTACGCCAGACAGCGCGATAAATCCGACAGCTGCTGATATTGAAAATGGCATACCACGCAGGAATAAAGCTAAAATTCCACCTGTAAGTGCCAAAGGAACTCCACTGAACACTAGCAAAGCCTGTTTTACTGATGATAGGGCAGAATAAAGCAGTAAGAAGATTAAAAAGAAACATGCAGGAACAACAATAGACAATGTTTTAGTGGCTGTTTCAAGATTTTTAAATTGTCCGCCCCATTCAAGCCAGTAACCAGCAGGGAGTTTAAATTCTTTATTAAGTTTTTCCTGAGCTTCTTCAACAAAAGAGCCTATATCTCGGCTTCTGATATTTGCCTGAACAACAATACGACGCTTACCGTTTTCTCTGCTTATTTGATTTAGACCTTTGGTGATTCTGATCTCTGCAACTTCTTTGAGGGGAATAAAATTAGGGCGTTTATGGCTTACAATTCCAAAACCTTCATCATTATCATTTTTTGGAAGCATTATAGGAAGATCTCCAATCGCAACAATATTGTTCCTAAGATTTTCAGGTAATCTGACCATAATATCAAATCTTCTGTCACCCTGAAAAACAACGCCAGCTTCTTTACCACCAATAGCAATTGATATAACATCAAGAACATCAGATGGATTTAAACTATATTGTGAAATCGCTTTTTTATCCAGATTGATCTCCAACATTGGCAAGCCCGATGTTTGCTCTACTTTTGTATCTTCCGCCCCTTTAATCTTACTGATTATATTAAGGATTTTCTCAGCACTTGGCTCTAAAACCTCAAAATCATCACCATAGATTTTTATGGCAACATCACTACGAACGCCAGCTATAAGCTCATTAAATCGCATTTGTATCGGTTGTTGGAACTCATAATTATTACCAGGGACTTTTTTAACTTCTTTCTGGATTTTTTTTATTACCTTATTTTTAGGCATTGATGGGTCTTGCCATTCTTCTCTTGGTTTTAGAATTATAAAAGTGTCAGATACATTTACAGGCATTGGGTCTGATGCCATTTCTGCGGTTCCTGTTTTTGAAAACACAAAAGCAACCTCAGGCACTTTGCTAATTATCTTTTCAACTTCAAACTGCAATTCTTGCGATTGCGTTAAGGAAGTGCTGGGAATACGCATTGCATGCATTGCTATATCTTTCTCATCAAGGGTGGGAATAAATTCCCTGCCCATAAAAGAAAATATAAACAGCGAAACAAAGAAAGCCCCAAATGATATAATAATGGTTTTTATAGGGTTTTGCAGAGATTGACCTAGCCATCTTGAGTAATAATTTTTTGATTTTTCAATTATCTTATTATCCTTTTCTTCAACTTTTCCTGTTACAAAAATTGCTATCATTGCAGGTATAAAGGTTAAAGAAAGTATGAAGGCAGCAACTAGCGCAATGATTACAGTTAATGCCATAGGCTCAAACATCTTGCCTTCAACGCCTGTAAAAGTAAGCAAAGGGATATAAACCATTATGATTATTGCCTGACCAAATACAGATGGTTTTATCATCTCACGACTTGCAACCATTACCTCGTTCAACCTTTCAGATAATTTTAGGTTTCTATTTAATTCATGCTGTTTGCCAGCAAGCCTTTGTAGGCAATTTTCAGTGATAATAACTGCGCCATCAACTATCAAGCCAAAATCTAAAGCACCCAAACTCATCAAGTTACCACTGATCTTTAACTTGACCATCCCTATAGATGTCATTAGCATTGAAATAGGGATAACAAGGGCAGTAATTAACGCCGCCCTTATATTTCCAAGCAGAAGGAACAAAATAACTATCACAAGCAAAGCACCTTCAGCCAAATTTTTCTGAACTGTGCTTATAGTTGCATCAACAAGTTTTGTTCTATTGAGAACAGTTTTTGCAACTATACCCTCTGGTAATGATTTGTTAATTTGGGTAACTCTTTCATCGATTGCCTGTGAAACTGTTCTGCTATTTTCTCCTATAAGCATTAAAGCAGTTCCTACAACTACCTCTTCACCATTTTCACTTGCAGAGCCAGTTCTAAGTTCTTTCCCAATTAAAATATCTGCAATATTCCTCAGGTAAACAGGTGAACCTTTATGTGTCGCAATAACTATATTACCAATTTGCTCAGTATTTTGTATCCTTCCATCTGAGCGAACAACATATGCTTCCCCGTTATTTTCAATATAATTAGCACCAATACTAAGATTATTCTTTTCAAGTGCATTTACAATATCTGCAAATGAAAGTCCTAAGGCTATCAACCTTTCAGGTGATGGATGTATATGATATTGCTTTGCGTATCCTCCTATTGTATCAATTCCAGCTACACCTTTAACTGATTTTAATTGCGGTTTGATTATCCAATCCTGAACGGTTCTCAAATAAGAAGCCCGTTCTAAATCAGATTTCAACTTAGAACCTTCAGGAGTTAAATAACTGCCATCTTTTTGCCAACCAACTTTGCCTTCCTTTATTTTAGCACCCTTACCTTTGGGATTTTTATATTCAACAGTCCACATATAGATTTCACCAAGCCCTGTGCTTATAGCTCCCATCCTAGGTTCAACATTCTGTGGCAAAGATTCTTTTGCTTCAGAAAGCCTTTCATTTACCTGTGCTCTAGCAAAATAAATATCTATACTCTCTTCAAATATAGCTGTTACCTGTGAAAATCCGTTTCTGGAAATTGACCTTGTGCTTTCTAAACCAGGTATGCCAGCTAGTGCATTTTCAATAGGGAATGTAACCTGTTTCTCAATTTCAATAGGTGATAAAGCGGTAGCTACTGTATTAACCTGAATTTGCTTGTTGGTAATATCAGGCACTGCATCTATGGGTAGATTACCGAGTGAATAAATGCCCAATCCAGCAATAGCAGCAGTTAGTAATGCAATTAGATACCTGTTTTGCAGTGAGAATTTAAGGATTTTTTCTATCATAAAAATATTTTTGAAGGTTTAAAGTGGTTTGATGTCTTAATGGTCGTGACTTGCACCAGATTTTTCAATGTCAGCCTTTATTACAAAACTGTTTTTGCTTACATAATCATCACCTCTTTCAATGCCTTCTAAAACTTCTACATAGTTGTTACCCCTCTCTCCAAGTTCAAGCATTCTGACTTCATAGGTTTCACCCACCTTGACAAATACTACATCCATATCCCTGAATTTTTGTAATGCCGAAATCTTAACGGCTAAAGGCACTTCTTTTTCATCAATAACAACCGCACCTTTTACAATCATTCCGCTTCTGAAAAGATTTTGGGTATTATCTATAAAGGCCCTTGCTATCACTGTTTGACTTGAGGCTTCTGTTGTTTTGAGGATTGCCGAGATCATAGCTTTAATTTTGATTTTTTTATCTTTGCTTTGAATATAGATTTTTTGACCATTTTTTATATTTTCAATATCCTTTGAAAACACACTAAACTCTGCCACCACAGAAGATAAATCAGCAATTACAAAAAGCGGTGTATCGCTGGTAACTTCACCCACGCTGGCATTTCTTTCAATTATAACTCCGTCAATAGGTGATGTAACAGGATAAATCTGCAAACTATCATTACCCTCAACCATTGCTAAAACATCACCTTTTTTAATAGGTTCGTTTAGGTCTTTCTTTATTTCTTTTACAACACCTGAGAACCTTGCTTTTATCTGTGCTGATTTGTTGGGATCAAGATTAATTATTCCATATAAAGGAACAGTTTTCTCTATTTTTACAGGGGCTACCTTCTCAATTTCAATTCCAAGATTTTTTGCTGCTTCTTCGGTTATTTGAACCCTGCCTTCATATGAATCATATTTCCATTCGTAAGTTTTCCCATCATATTTTGCAGTTATTTTTACATCAAATGAATGAGGTTCTTTTACCTCCTCATTACTCTTAAAAAACTTCTTATCTTTTGAGAAAGTAAAATTATCTTTCTTTCCGTTAAGCCTTGTAAGCTCAACATTTAATTCAACATCTTTTGGGTTTAACAATTCACCATCATCATAAGCGTAAAACCTAAATTCAGGTGGAACGCCATCTTCAAATATAGTTGCCTCAATCGCAAAATCATCTTTTTCAAGTAGCCTTCCTCCATGAACACCTTTTTCAACTTCATCACCATGCCCTTCTTCATGTTCATCATGATGTCCAGATTCCGAGTGGGATTCTTTATGATGAGCAAAAAAATCATAAGTAATGTAACCACCTGTTAAGGCTAAAGCTGTTGATAGTAATAAAATTTTATTTTTCATATA
>DQGZ01000067.1 GCA_003531345.1 Alphaproteobacteria bacterium
AACTTAACCTACCAATATATTGCACGCCTTTTACTGGTGAAATAGTTAAAAACAAACTCGAGCAATCAGGCGCTTTAGGGCGGGCAAAAATCATCACCGTTCAGCCTGGCAGCCGCTTTAAGGTTGGCGACTTTGACCTTGAGATGATACAGATAACCCACTCCATACCTGAAATGAACGGCATAATGTTGCGTACGCCGTCAGGTAATATATTCCATACTGGTGACTGGAAATTTGATCCCAGCCCAGTAATTCAACCAACATCAGACCTTGCAAAACTTGAAGCCATCGGCAAAGAAGGTGTTCTGGCAATGGTATGCGATTCTACCAATGTTTTTAACGATAGGTTTTCTGGTAGCGAGGCCGACCTGTTACCCAGCATGACTGACCTAATAAAAGAACAGAAAGGCATGGTATTCGTTACCACTTTTGCTTCAAACGTTGCGCGTATTGACACTATCTGCCGTGCAGCCGAAGCAACTGGAAGAAAAGTTGCGTTGGCTGGTTTGTCATTAAACAAAATAACTAAATTTGCGAAATCCACTGGCTACTTAAAAGACCTAGCACCATTTATTTCTGACACGGAAGTTAAAAAACTGCCACGGGAACAAGTGCTGGTAATATGCACAGGCTGCCAAGGTGAAGACAGAGCGGCATTGATGAAGATAGTGCGTCAGGAGCACCAGTTCTTAAAAATAACCTCTAAAGATTCGGTGATATTTTCTTCAAAAATAATCCCTGGGAATGAAAAGAAGATTTTTGCATTATTAAATGCCTTTGTGCGCTTGAGGTGCGAAGTATTCACTGAGAAAAACTACAAGATACACGTTTCTGGCCACCCATCGCGGGAGGAGCTTACTAAAATGTATGAACTGGTAAAACCAACAATCGCAATTCCAGTTCATGGTGAACCAACCCATATTCACGCCCATTGCAAACTTGCGAAATCTGTTGGGGTACCAAAGATAGTTGAGATACAAAATGGTGAAATGGTGTTGCTGGGGCCTGTGCCTGAACCGCGCAGCTTGAAGCAGGTTCGCTTTGGTTATTTAGGGGTTGATGGCTATGTGCTGCAACCTTCTGACGGTGCAGTTATGCAGATCCGCCGTAAGATGAAAGAAGCTGGAATAGTTATAGTTACCGCAGTAATAGACAGGTCTGGCAATTTGCTAAAACCGCCAGTTGTACGTACACCAGGCATTATTGACGAACAGGCAAATGCTCCTTTTGTAAGGTTTATTGAAGAAGAAGTTGAGGAGATAATGCTTACAAACACCAAAACACCTGAAGATAAACTTGAAAAGAAAATCCGCAGCCATATCAAAAAATTACTTGAAAGGGAGATTGGCAAAATACCAATGGTAGAAATAACCATAGTTAGGGTTTAGAGTTTTTATGCAACCTAAATAGAAGTTAATGGCAGATACGTCCTTGACATGCTGGCTTATTTCACATATAAAGCCCGCTCTCTTGCTGCCTTGAGTAACATCAGGCAGATACTTTTTGAAAGCATCCAGCCGCTTTTAAGCTGCTGAACTAAGTCTTATAAAGGGGTAAGGGGTTTTAACAATAAAACAAAAAAGAGGATTAAATGACTAAAAGAGTACAAGCAAAATATAAAATTTCACGTCGTTTAGGCGTTAATTTATGGGGTCGCGAGAAAGACCCATTCGAAAAAAGAAAATTCTTCTCTGGTCAGCATGGACCTTCAATGCAAAAGCGTATACCAACGGAGTTTGGTAAACAGCTTAATGCAAAACAACAATTACGTGGCTATTACGGTAATATAACTGAAAAGCAGTTCCGTAACACATTCAAAAAAGCTATCCGCAAAAAGGGTGATAAAGGTGAAAACTTCATTGGTTTACTTGAAAGCCGCCTTGATGCCGTAATATATCGTATGAACTTTGTTCCTACTGTTTTTGCTGCAAGGCAAGCAGTAAGCCATAAACATGTTACTGTTAATGGCAAAACGGTGAATATACCTTCATATTCAGTTCAGCCGGGTGATGTTATTGAAATTAAGGAATCTTCGAAAAACATCCCGATGATAATTGAAGCAACTGAAAACCCAGAACGTACTGTTCCTGAATATATGCAGGTTGACCTGAAAGCTAAAAAAGGCACTTTCACAAGGCAGCCACAAATATCAGAAGTTCCATACCCAGTACAAATGGAAGTTAACTTAGTTATCGAATTCTATTCAAGATAGTAACTGGAGTTTAAGAATTAAGAGTTTAGTTTCACCCCGCACCGCTTGCGGGGTGTTTTTTTTTGGCGCATCACCAAACCCAAGACAATTTATGAAATACTATATATTATAATGTGACTTGGTTTTTATTTTCTTCACACTGTAAAATGAAACCACCGCAGCGAATATTATATAGGTGCTCATAAAATAGTTATTGCCAAAATAGCCAATAGACCACGTGATAAGTATTGGCGTGGTGCCACCGAATATTGCAGCCGCAATATTGCATGATAATGACATACCAGTGAACCTTGTTTTGCAGGGGAATATATCAGAAAGCAAAGTTGGTATCGGGGCAATGTAAAAGCCAATAATAGTGGCAAACATTACCTGCGCCAGCAAGGCGTATATAAACACATTACTTTCAAGCATTAACAGGAACGGGAAGGCAAAAACCACATATACAACGCATACTATCTTTAATATTCTTTCCCTGTCGCCCTTATCACAGTAAAAAGCGGAGATCGGCACGGCAACCATCATCACCAACAGGCTTATGGTATTTATCAGGAAGGCATCACTGACCGTAAAACCGATAAATTTTACCATGAAGCTGTTCATAAAAACTGTCTGTATATAAAACGGTATTGTAACCGCAAAATAAGCCCCTATGGCAAGTAAAAGCTCCTGATTATTTTCTTTTAATGTATCTATCACTGGCTTGTCTGAAAGATGCCCAGCCTCTTTCGCATCAAGGAATACAGGGCTTTCATCGAGGTGAGTTCTGATATAAAGCCCAATAAGCCCAAACACCAAGCCAAGTATAAAAGGTATACGCCAGCCCCACTGATTAAAATTTTCTTCCGACATTATCTGCGCCAAAAAAGCCGACAGGAAAGAGCCCAGCAACACCCCAATAAGCATAGATATAATGGAGGTGGAGCCAATAAGATTACGATGCTTTTCACCGCTATGCTCAACCAGATAAACTATTGAACCGCCAAATTCCCCGCCTATCGCGATGCCCTGCAACAGCCTGATAATAACCAGTGCAACTGGCGCCCATACACCTATCTGGTTATAGGTTGGTAAAAAGCCTATACATGCGGTTGGTATTGCCATCATCAATATTGAAAGGGCAAGAGTGTTTTTTCTGCCGTATTTATCACCGAAATATCCAAAAAAAACTGCACCCAGTGGGCGCATCAGAAAACCTGCAGCAAATATTCCGTAGGTTTTTATCAAGTTTACCGTAGCATCACTTTCAGGGAAGAAATGTTTACTGATAAGCGCCGCAAACAATCCGTACAAGGCATAGTCATACCATTCCAGACCATTGCCTATCATTGTTGAGGTAATAACTTTTTTCATAATTTAATCGGAGAGATATTGGTTATCTTTAATGTTCAGATTTTGTAATTTATAAACAGCTTGTAATTGCTACTCAAGAAAAAATAGTTTATTGACCTGCAAATATTTGAGCAATATTCAGAAAATAAATGCAAAACAAAAAACGTACAGCAGTTTTGATCTCTGGAAATGGGGGGAATTTGCAGGCACTTATTGATGCCAGCACCCAGCTAAAGGACTACCCCGCCAAAATATGCCTTGTAATATCAAATAAGCCTGAAGCATACGGGCTTATAAGGGCAAAAAAAGCTGGTATAAAAAACCTCTGCATTGATCATAAAAATTTTAAAACCAGGGAAGAGTTTGATGAAGAAGTTCACAAACAGCTGATAGCAGAAAAAATTGAGATAGTTTGCCTGGCAGGTTTCATGCGTATTCTTTCTGGTGAGTTCGTGAATAAATGGCAGGGGCGAATGCTGAACATACACCCTTCCCTTTTACCGCTTTTTAAAGGAGCTAACGGCGTGCGTGATGCACTTGCGGCAGGGGCAAGCACGTCAGGCTGTACTGTTCATATGGTCATACCAGAGCTTGATAGCGGCGAGATCATAGTTCAACGCTCAATCGATATTTTGCCAAATGATACGGAGGACACACTTGCACAAAGGATACACCAGCAGGAGCATATAGCCTACCCTGAAGCACTTCAGATATTAGCGGAGAAATTGAGATAGCTCCGTCTTTTCAGAAGCTAGGATTTGTTAGCAGCATACCAACAAGGCAAGTGATAATTAAATATCGTATAAAGAAATATTTAAGTATTTTTCTAAAAATTCACTTTTTAATTTGTCTGCTTTTGTTGTCTACATTTCTACCTTAACCACCCTTTCCTTTATAAGTTTTTGACTGCTCCCATAAAAGACTATCATAGGTATGTGCATCCCTAGAATTATACTCTGGCAATTTATATTCTTTTACCTTTCTCTTAAACTCTCGCTCGCTATAATTCTGTGAATAGCTACAATCATCGCCATATTTACAGATATAATAATAAGGCTCTCTCGCTGGCCCTGTACGGTAGCCATAAATAAAATCCTCATACCACATTACATCTTTAACATAACCATCTATAATTATACTCTTTTCTTCATCAAGAATTGCTTTGGAGTAATATTTACTATCCGGGTCGGAATCATATATAAATCCGTTTGGAAGATATACTGGCATAGGCGCAGGCGCAAAAGTTCCGTTATATAATAATACTATAAAAGGCCATGAAATTACAAACGTACCTACTAGGCAAGTAATTATTAAATATAAAATAAAGAAATATTTAAGTATTTTTTTAAACATTCAGTTTTTAATTCTTACCGTTGCATTGAATTTTGTTTCCCATGTATCCTTTATTTCATACGGAGTCCCTGCAAAATCACCAGAATCTCCTACTAAATTTTCTGCTAACCCTCTATTGATACCAAAATAATCAACCAGAAACTCAACCAAACTTAGAGGGTCTCTGTA
>DQGZ01000186.1 GCA_003531345.1 Alphaproteobacteria bacterium
TTAAAAACCCCAGAACAGTTGGCTCTGGCCTATTTTAGCTTGAAACCTGGTGAATGCCAAAAACGGGGCAACCCAAAAAAACCAGCCCGCAGAAGCAGGAGTTAGCAATATAACAATAAAGAACCCTATTCCCAGCAATGCAACCAGTAGTTCAAAACTTATGCGTTTAATGCGCCAAACTGTATATAGTACAATCAAGTATAAAAGTGGCAAAATATATATTTTCAGGTCCTCCCGCATTGCCAGTGAAATATCAAATATCTTTTCAGACTCTGGTGTCATAAGTACCATTTTAATAGCCTCTGGCGAGGTTATTACTGGTAGCAGCAAGATTATTGAACTTATTACAAAAACAGAAATAAAATCCTGAATGTCAGAGCGTATCTTCTTATTGTTCAAATAATATATAATTAAAAACGGCACGGAGATCATCATACTGAATTTTGCAGTTGCAGCCATAGCAAGAAATAAACCAGCAATCTTAGGCCTATGAACGGAAACAAAATAAAGCGATATGAATAACAGCATAACTGGAATAACATCCAGCTGGCCATGGTAATAGCAGATATAAAACATTATGGGGGAGAACCATGTCAGAAGCAAAAATAAGTTAGTCGAAAAATTTGCGGAAAAAACTTTTTTTGCAANTTTATAGGTGAAATAAAGAAGTATGGTTTCAAAAATTATTAAATTTAAACTAAAGCCAAAATTAACCAACAGTTCATTGCTAAATATCTGTGCAAAAAGCTTACCTATAAGCAAACCAGGAAGCAAAAATATAAACATCACCATGCCATATGGAAATGCCAACGCAGTTGCAGATTTTCCTGTGAGATATGTGTGCCATGGGTTAAGCAGGCCACCATGGATTGCACTTTCCATGAATGGTAAAAACCATTCCTGATGGGTTTTTGGTATAATGAAATAAACCGCAAATAGCCTGATTAAAAGACCTGTTATATATAGTGGGTTTTTGAGCAAACTAATCATTATAGTAAGTTAGTTTAAGATTAATTACATTCTTATGAACTAAAAAATAAAAAATTAGAAGGCAGAAGATTGTATTTTAAAAATTTGTAGCAGAAAAGTCCTC
Organism: Alphaproteobacteria bacterium; assembly: GCA_003531345.1. Classification (GTDB taxonomy): domain Bacteria; phylum Pseudomonadota; class Alphaproteobacteria; order Rickettsiales; family UBA8987; genus UBA8987. Next base: position 1,094 of record DQGZ01000186.1, read on the forward strand.
TCTTTCCTTGAGGCACTCTTAACCAATCTTATTGTCGCAACAATGTTTAAAAGCTCACTTACAATATTGCAATCCATTATAGATAGAAATCCATGCTGGCGCAATAACGCATGCTTTTATTTACCTAAGAGTTGTCAAATAAAAAAGCGGCTTGAAACAGCCGCTTAATTAAAACATTTAATAATGGAGGTTAAATATTAGAACTCAAAAAAACCTTTTGCGCCTTTACGGTTTTTCTTAACAGCTTCTTCCCTTTTTCTGAGTTTTTTCTCAGAAGGTTTTTCATAATAACGGCGTTGTTTAACTTCCTTGAATAAACCTTCTTTTTGCAACTTCCTTTTAAGGGTTTTAATTGCATTTTCTAAATTGTTATCTCTTACACTAACTTGTACCAAGCGAACTACCTTTATTGGTTAATTATTTTTAGGTTGTCTTTCTTATTCAAAACTCATAGATTGTCAAGGGGTATTTATAACTGAAAATGACCGAAAAAGATAAAAAAGATAAATTACTGGAAAAGTTCATTGAAAACTGTGTTTTTGATGGCTGGAATGATGAATGTCTTAAAAGCTCCGCAAGGCAGTTAGGTTTTGAAAATAATTATGAAAAAATGCTCTTTCCTCAGGGCATAAGAGACCTCACCCTTTATTTTGCTGATGCAACAGAAAAAAAGTTTTTGGCTGACGCTAGGGATATCCTCTCTAACCAATTGAAGCATAAAGATAAAGCGAAAGCGCTGATGATACATAAACTAAGGCTGTATCGACAAAACCTCAAGTCTGCTGAGGGGTTTAAAAAATTTGCAAGTTACTTCTTTACCCCAGCAAATGCGCTTACAGGGCTTAAAGGTGTGTATAATTTTGCAGACGACAGCTGGAAATTGATGAATGACAACTCCCAAGGCTTTTCTTTCTATACCAAGCGTATTAGTTTCGGGGCTATTTACTCTAAAGCGGTTCTGCATGTGATCAATGATGAGAGTGATAATTTGGTCGATACCGAAAATTTTATTGAAAGAAAGATTGACGATTTAATGAAAATCAATAAAATAAAATTAAAATTCAACGAGTTACTCGGAAAATTTAAATTATAAACTTTTGTAAAGGTATAAAAAATGACCAGCCTTACCAGAGCAGACATAGCAGGGGAAGTTCAGAAAAAACTTGGTTTCTCCTTTTCGGAATCAACTTCGATAGTTGATATGCTGGTTGAAGAATTGTGTGCTGCGCTGGAAAAGAATGACTCGCTAAAAGTTACCTCATTTGGAACATTTTCAGTTCGCCATAAAAAACCCAGAATAAGCAGAAACCCTAAAACCAAGGTTGAGGCTGTAATTTCAGGCCGCAAGGTGGTTTCCTTCTATTCCTCCAACTTACTTGATGAAGAATTGAATTCGTAATCAGTTACGCAGATTATCTACATTAAAAACCTCGCTTTCTTAACGTTTTTTTAACCTTATTATGCTATAGTGAAAGCTGAAATATATTGATATTTATGCAGGCTTTATTTGAACAGATGGAGTTAGATAACCTCCGTAATGAGTTGAAGGAGGCTGAAAACGCTGTTGCGTTGCTCTCTCACAGGGCTTTAATGGGTGAAGAGTGGGCTAGAAAACGTATACAGCATTTTTTGGCAAGAATACCAGTTCTAAAGCAGGAAATACCAAAACAGGAAGCAGAGGTAAAAGAAGCAATAAGAAGGGATGAAGAAGTTGCAAAACAGTTAAGAGAAAGTGTATTTAAATTCAACGTTTTCTTAAGCAATATTAGCTCCAGTTTTTTTAACCTTGCGTCAACACTTGATGCGCCGCTAGCAATGCAGGATGCCTATCGCCACTCACAAGAGGATTATGTAGCTGGAATAGGCGACCATATTAATAACCTGCAACATAATGCTGAATTTACAGCAAGGCCAGCAGACAATCAAATTGCTTATGTTAATGGTGTTGAGGAAGGTGTGAAGGTTGCATTGCATTGCCAGCAAGAAGCTGTTAGAATATTTAATGAAGGGCTTGAAGTTAGAAGTGTAAGGGCAAAATTAATAGGAAAATTGCAGGCAATATATCCTGATGACATGAATTATAATGTTGATGTTTATTTAGAAACAGCTTCATCATTAGATGGCAAAATTAAAGATGAATTTGGAATGACCCCTTCTGAGCTATCCGAGGCATATAAGAATGGAACACTAGCAGGAAAATTAGCAAGAAGTAGCCTAAGCGAAGAGCGTATTAATGACATACTTGGCGTTATCAAGGAATTGGAAGACCATCGCATTGGCGGCCTTGCTACAGATGTGAGGTATGAGTACACAAATACTTTTGACGCAGCAAAAGGCGATTCACTAATGGCTTTGATGGAAAATAAACTTAGCGCACAATTTCCTAACCAGCAAATTGATGATAGATTTTTCCAAGCTAATCTTGGTTACACTAAAGCTGAACTTAGGGAAAGGTTGATGCAGTGTACTGGCGGTGAAGTTTTTGAAGGTATTTTAGAAAATGTTTCTAACCAGAAAATAAAAAACGCTCTTGAGGCGGCGAGAGGTGAGGTTGATGCAACAATGAAAACAGTAAAAGCTGAGCATGATCAATTAAATGCGAAGGCTGCAATGAATGCAGAACAATTAGAACGGAAAGGCCACGAGAATAATCAAAAATCAATTGATGAAATCCTTAAGCAAATTAATCAGGAACGTGAAAAAAGAAATCAATTGAGTGCGGCTTTAGGGCAAGATAATTCAACCATACAAACACTTGGAATGTTAGGCGTAACATTAAAGCAGAAAGATGTTTCTGTAAATTCAGTAGGGCAAGGGCTTGATGGAACAAATGGGTTGATTATTGATGGTGAGGCGTTTAAAAGAATAATGGATGAAAGATCTAGGCAGTTTGCTAACACAACAGGAATTCCTAGTTAATTTACACAGGTTTTACTAAGGCGTATGTCCAATATTTCACTATTAGAAGCGGAAGTTACCAAGCTTAGAAACGCTCTGGTTATATTGCAGGGCGCTGGCTCGCAGGCAAGTGCTGCACAGCTTGATGTCTTGAAAAAAGCCATAGAGGTCAAAGAAAAAGAGCTGCTAGACGCAACCCTTAATTCAGTGCCAGCGGAGCCTGTAATTATGAATTCTCCTGCAAAAAATGAAGCGCCACCAAAGCAACAGACTGATGCAGATGCAGGTTTGAAACAGGCGGCAACTCAGGCAAAAATACAGGTTAAGCCAGAAGTAAAAAAAGACTTCATAGATGTTGTAACAGTTGAAATAACCCGCTCAAAGCATGATGAAATAATTGCCAGCTACAAGCAGAATTACGCAGACATAATGGACGCAGAGCAGCTCCAGAAAATGATAAATAATGCGCTGGTAGCAAACTGCATCAGCGCTGATCAGGGGAAAATAAAGCGAGTAGCAAATGGTGCACAGATAAAAATAGTGTTTATTGAAGAAAACCCTAAACAGGCAGACAAGCAGCAGAAAGAAAACCTTGAAACAATTACTGACAAAAAAAATAACGATGTAAGAAAGGCAGAGCAAAAGCAGACCACACCAAAAGTTGACCCCTTTAAATATACTAAAGTATTTCTTGATAAAACCCCTCGGGGCGGCGCTGAATTTCTGGATGAGAATGTCAGGGGGGCAAAAGGTATTGCCGCACTGGCTGCTGGCGCAAAAATGTCATATGAAACCCTAATCTCCAACCCTACACTTAGTGTAACAACAGGTAAAGGTCTTAATGAAGCGCCAAGAACAACGCCTAATGTAAGTGGTGAAAGAGAAATTGAAACAGGCAGGAGAAATTAACTGCATTACAAATAATAACTACTCAAGCTGGAATTCTTCGATGTCTTCGTTATCCTCACCTTCTTCAAGGTCTTCATCTGCCATGTGTCTATCAATATATCTTTGCATTATCAGCATATCTTTTCTTGAGAGCTTCTTTTTATCATAGGTATTATTTAAGTCTTCCTTACTTACGTTGTCTAGGTCAATCTCTGTTACGGCTATTTCAACTGGTACCAATTTCAACAATAATTGCACGACCTTATTCATTATTGAAACCGCAGACTCTTTTTCACCCCAAAGAAATTTTCTGCTCAGGGTTTTTGCTACATCTTCTATTTTGCTATCATTTTCAATTAATTTACTCGCTTCAGATTCTAGCTGAGTGAGGTCTTCCTCCATTTTATCCAGCATATATTCAATTATTTTTCTTGCCTTACCTAAAATTCGCCTATGCTCAATGATAAGATTTTTTTGAGCTTCATGAATTTGCATATAGAGATTTATATAAAATATTGATTGCCACTGTATTTCCTCCCCACTCGTCATTGACTTACTGCCTTAAATTTACCTGAGGCAGAGCGGTTATAAAGTAAGTCTACTCATAACTTAGGCTATACCATTTTAAATCAGCTTAGGGCTATGCGGAAGGGGGGGGGACTTAGCACTGTTAGTAATTCCACAAAAATTTTTTACCAGGTTTGGCATCTGGCTCACGGAGGTATAGAGGGGAGTGATTGGCTGAATAATCTATTAAATTGTTTTTTCGTTTGTAATCAGAAAGGTTTGCACAATCTTTTGCGCCCACATCTGATATTATCACCTGCTTATTTATAATTTCAGCAAATACCACATTTTCTTTATTGCAAATAATCTTATCAATCTCACTGGCTTGTGATATAACATCTTCATACAATATCGAGCTGGCTTGTGATAATGGTTCAAAGATATTATTACTGTAAATAAATTTCTGGGAATAGAACTGCCCCCTGCCCGCATCTATCAATGATAGAGCCCTGCCCTCACCACTAATTGACTTGTATGCAAGGGTTTCAAGGGTTGACACACCGATAAATGGTATATTCAAACCAATACATATGCCCTTTGCGGCTGCCATACCTATTCTTATACTGGTGAAACTGCCCGGACCTATTGAACTGGTTACTGCCCCTAAGTCTTTATATTCTATACCAGCCTCAGCAAGAATAAGGGATATATGGTAAAAAAGTTTTTCCGCCTGTTTTCCCTGCGCCTCTTCCCTTGAATAGGACAATATAGCACTGCCATCAGAAATACATACTGAAGCATTACCAAGTGAAGTTTCTATGGTTAAGGTTTTCAAGACGGTGGTATTTTGAAGGGTTGCTTATTGTTTACAACTACTTACAAAGAGTAGCCATTTTATTGTAAGCGCCTGTAAAACCAGCAAGGGAATAAGTGTCCTGAGCATAGGTGCCTAATTTAGAAAAACCTTTTGAGGTAAGCCTTGCGCCAGATTTCATTTTACCTATCAGGTCTGCATCTGCCGCTGAGGATTTTGCCCATGCCATTTCTGGAGTTTCTGGTGAGGTAAAAAACCCATAATTGAACCGGACATTAACGCTTACCGTAACTTCACTGCCTGACTTAAAAGGAAAACCAGAGTTTATAGAAACCTCTGACTTAGAATTTCGGCGGGTTACCAGCATATACGGTTCACCTCGACTTCTGTAGTTGCCCTTTTTCTCAATAGGGGTTGAGGTTATATAACAAACCCTTTGACCACCCTGATTTATGGTAAAAACGCCCCAATTCTTGAACTCCCCCTGAAATTCCTGAGCATTAGCAGTAGTTGATAAAGAAAAGAGTATGATAGAAAAAATTAAAATTAAACTTCGCATTATTACGCACTGTTATTATAGGTTAATAATCTTTTTTGGAC
>DQGZ01000123.1 GCA_003531345.1 Alphaproteobacteria bacterium
GTTTACCAGAAAGGGTAATTTTCAAGATACCTTAATGAAAATTATTGAATAGTGCTGGTCTGGCTTGATTCTTAAAAGCGCTATTAGCAAAATGGTAATATTTTAACTGTCCTGTAGGATTATACCTAACTCGACTTCTCTCCAGAAGGTAAGGATTTTTGGCTATCTCAACATTTACCCCTTTTATATCAGTTAAAAATGATAGAGATTGTGGCCTTCCTATCGAGGAGTGGTAAATTTTCTTTTTCAAAATTAATTCATCAATATTTTTACCTTGTTCAAGGTGATCAATAACTTTTTCAAAATCGAATGTTTTATCGTGATTTAAAGGGTGTTCTACACCATTAATTCTTGCATGAATATGAAATGTTGTTGTGGACTCTTTGTAAGGAAAATGGATGCTTATCTCTACTTCATCCTTTTCTGTTACGCCATAATTGTTAACTAAGTCTTTTAGAAGTCTATTTTTTACTTCCTTTAATAAAGGTATATGTTCTTGTTTTAAGTCTAAAATTGAACATAAGTATGGCACTTCTGTACTTTTTTCAATTTCTTGTATGGTTGGTAAATTTAATAACCTTTCATATTCGTTGTGACCAACAACTTCAGGTTTATAGTTAATGTGTGGTATTGCTAATTCAATATTTTCACGAATTCTAATATCACTAAAAACCGTACCAGATAAAATTTGGGGATGAATATACCAAGCTATAGTTGCAAATCCTTGAGGTAAATTTACTAATTCCTTAGGATTATTTAGAGCCTTGTTTAGATCAATATAAGGTAGATTAGGAAGTATTAAAAAATCTCCTGTTTCTGACCAAGAAAACAGCTCAGGCTTTTTCTCTAATATAGCTATATATGGTGACTTATAATCTAGGTGTATGAAATCATGTATAAACTTTGGAACTCCTCTAACTTGTCTATATTTTTCTCCTAAATTATTTAAACCCTCCTGTGTGAATTCGATTGTAGCACAATTTTCTGTGTTACACACTTTCATAGTTGTTTCAGGAATTACAACAGATTTTTTAGGCTTCCTTGAAATATATTTTTTTTCTTGAGAAATTTCTCTTTTTTCAATCAATTCTCTTATTTTATTTGCTATCTGAGTCGCGCTATTTATTGCCTTACCCTCTGGTTTCCATTCCAACCTATTAATACTATCTAAAGGTTTTGCAATGCCAGCCTCATATAAACTATGATGTAATATTTTATAATTATTAGGATAAAATCTTTTTTGATCATTTTGTTCATATATAAAAACTGGTTTTTCTGCTGAACATGCCTCACATATCATGGACATTGAATCTCCAGTAACAACTATTGCCCTAGCTTCAGCTAATAAAGATAAATACGGATTTTTTTCAAAGCCATAATCATGAAAATAACCCTCTTCAATATCAAAAAATAACCTCCTACTTGGCTCTAACTTGGTTCTTCGACTATTAGTTATAATTAGAGTGCACCCAAATTCTCTTGCTAGGTCATTAAGTTTTAATGAAAATTCACTAGCATGATCTTCTAAAAAATATCCATAACCGTTAGCTATTCTTCTTTCTTTCTCTTCATCAGTAAAATTATCTGCAATAGTGCTACCACCAACCAACACAGCAATAAAAGGTTTACCCTTATTTTTTAAAAAATTTTTTATATCAATTGGCAATTGCTCGTTAGCTAAGTTTTCTTTTATAATTCTATGTGGAACCCCATCAGTAGATATAAAATTTTCAAACAAAGTAGTTGGTTTATAGTTAGGTACTGTTATTAAATTAAAGTATTTTCTATTTTTTATTGGGTCATTTATCGATACCGCTACAGGCTTGCTATCAAAAAACCTCTTTATTTGCAGCGCTATTTCAGATGTAAGAGTTCCGCTTCCTATTATAACATCTGGAATGCCTTCAGGTAGTATAAGTTTTGAGTTAAAATTACTTTCAGTAAATTTTCTAATAATAGGGAGATTACCAAAAATGGATTTATCAATTACTTTAATATTTTTACTTAGAGCCTCTGCAACTCCTATGCACTGGTTATCATCACCATGCGTTCCATTAGTGATAACCCAAACATTTAAATTTTTATCTGACACAAGAACAAAGTCATAGAATCAATTAAGTATTTACTTAATTGATTCTAACCATAAAAACCTTAACAAAAGGTTAATTACAGCGGTAAATTATCATGTTTTTTGTATGGACGGGTGTATTTTTTCTTGTAAAGCAGGGTTAGGGCGTGGCATATCCTCCAGCGGGTGTTCTGTGGGCGGATAACATCATCAATATAGCCCCTTGAAGCCGCATAGAAAGGGTTAGCGAATTTTTCCTTATATTCCTTTTCTTTTGCCTTTAATTCCTCACCTTCTGTGCCACGATAAAGGATTTTAGATGCCCCCTCAGCACCCATCACCGCGATTTCAGCATTTGCCCAGGCATAGTTAACATCACCACGTAAGTGTTTTGAATTCATAACTATATACGCACCACCATATGCTTTACGAGTGATTACACTGATTTTTGGAACTGTAGCTTCAGCATAAGCATATAATAACTTAGCGCCATGGCGAATTATACCGTGATGTTCCTGTGATACACCTGGTAAAAACCCAGGAACATCAATAAAGCTTACAATAGGTATCTCGAAGGCATCACAGAACCTTATAAACCTTGCTGCTTTTACAGAAGCGTCAATATCTAGGCAGCCTGCAAGAACCATAGGCTGGTTGGCAACAAAACCAACTGGTCTGCCCTGCATCCTTCCAAAGCCAACTATTACATTCTGTGCATAATCTGGTTTTATTTCAAAAAAATCTCCCTCATCAACAACGCTTAAAAGCAATTGGCGTATATCATAAGGTTTATTGGGGTTTTCTGGTACAAGGGTATTGAGGGAAAGGTCTATCCTGTCTGCTGGGTCAGAAGTTTCCCTGTATGGTAAATTGCCAGTATTATTAGATGGCAGGAAATTAATTAGCCTTCTGGTCTGTAGCAAGGCATCAATATCATTTCCAAAACTTCTATCTGCCACGCCAGTTTTGGTAGTGTGAATGAAAGCGCCACCCAACTCTTCCTGAGTAACATCTTCATGGGTTACGGTTTTTACCACTTCTGGCCCAGTAACAAACATATATGAACTGTTACGCACCATAAAAGTGAAGTCAGTCAATGCTGGTGAGTAAACCGCACCACCTGCACATGGCCCCATTATCATTGATATTTGAGGTACAACACCTGAGTAATCAACATTCCTCTGGAAAATCTCACCATAACCAGCTAACGAATCAACCCCCTCCTGTATCCTAGCACCGCCTGAGTCATTTATTCCCACAACTGGAGCGCCAACTTTAGCTGCCAGATCCATTATTTTGCATATTTTGCCTGCGTTTGCCTCACTCATTGAGCCACCCATTACGGTGAAATCTTGGCTGTAAACAAATACCAACCTGCCGTTTATTGTCCCCTGCCCTGTAACAACACCATCACCTGGGGTTTTGTTATTTTCCATGCCGAAATTATGCTGGCGATGTTCAACAAACATACCATATTCTTCAAAAGAATCTGGGTCAAGCAATACATCAATACGCTCTCTGGCTGTAAGTTTTCCACGCTCATGCTGAGACTGCACACGCTTATCACCGCCCCCAAGTCTGGCTTGCGCACGTTTTTCTTCAAGTACTTTAACAACAGGAGATTTCATATTCTGAAGATTATATGGTTGATTAAGGTGAATATTACAGAGGTTTTTATAGAATAAATAAACCAAAACACAATTAGAATTCTATATTGCAGAAAGAGCGCAACACTCCAAAATAAAACCATCACCGCACTTACTCTGGTGAAGTTTATACTCAAAATTATACTTCTTTTTTGCTTCTGCAACTTCATTAACGGCACTCAAGCCTTTATGTAGAATAAATTTTGTTTCTGGCTGCATAAGAGGTTTTGCGATATCAAAAATTTCAACAAGGCTTGAAAAAGCTCGTGCAGTTATAATATCTGGTTTTATCTCCCCCTTGCTAACCTCAATCCTTTCATTGCGAACCAAAGCATTTTCAAGTTTAAGTTTGGCAATAATATTCTGTAGAAAACTTGCTTTTTTAGTGTTTGATTCAAAAAGATGGAATTTCTTTTCAAGATCCTCACTTAAAAATGCAACAGCAAGTGGAATAGCAGGCAAACCAGCGCCAGAGCCAAAATCATAAATTATCTTATCTTCTTTTTTAAAAAAGTTTTTTATCTGCAAACTGTCTTCTATATGCCTGTTCAATACAGTTTCTTCGGTCGTTTTGCCTATCAGGTTATGGGTTTTATTCCATTTCAACAATTCAGAAACATACTTATCAAGTAGTACTTTTTGAGATGGTTTATCAAAATTTAATTGTGGCTGCATGTTAGATAGCCTCTAGGAAAATGCGATTACTATAAGCCCTATAGAAATGGCTTGTAAATATACCCTTACGGCCATCAGCCTATTACCATATTTTCTATTCATTTCACTACCACTTGCCATCAAAACTATCCCTGCCCCGCAAGCAACAAGGGTTAGAACCATAAAAGTGACTGCCAGTATCAGAAATATCGTTTTCATTTTAATGTAGTGTTTTTGGGTTAATTACATATTTACTTTCTACTGCTGCAATGCCTAGAACTTTAAGTAACAGGTTGGCTCGTTCAATTAAGGTTTTTGATTCAAGGAATAGCTGTTTTTCTTCTGCTGAAAAGGGTAGATATGAGCAAAGAAAATCTATCAAAAACCCTGTTTCAACTGAATCAAGACCCGATATATTATTCAGGCTGGCATCAATTGAGTTCTTTTCCAGATAAGAATTTATTTTACTGAATAATTCTTTTCGTTCAATTTCCAGCTTAAAAATATTTTTCTCTGAACGCACTTCAAAATCATATTCAAAGCTGCTATAATCCACCTTG
>DQGZ01000010.1 GCA_003531345.1 Alphaproteobacteria bacterium
GAAAATAAATAAGACTAGACATGGAAAATAATCTGCTTGCTGATCACACGGCTTGGTACATACTTGGTATAACACTTATTATCCTTGAAGTTAAGCTGGGCGGCATTGGTCTGTTCTTTGCTGGGCTTGGGGCTATTACAACCGCTGCTTTTTCCCAATTTTCTATATTCGGTTTTGAACCTAGCATTCTCTCAAATGTATTATGCTTTTTAATTGCTACAACCATCTGGACAATTATTCTATGGAAGCCCTTCAAGAACTTCACCATAACCCAAAAGGGCGAAGGATTTTCTGACATTATCGGCACTGAGGCAACAACATTGTCACCAATTAAAAAGGGGGGGGCTGGAAATGTAAAGTGGAGCGGTGCAATAATGAGGGCAAAGATATCTATAACATCCTCCTGTTCAGAAATAAATACAGGGGAAACCGTAAAGATAGTGGATAAAGTAGATGGAATTTTGATAGTTGATAAAGAAAGTCAATAGGTAAAAAGGTCTAAATCGTATAGACCTCTGGACTTCAAGACTTTTGAACATTATAAATTTTTCAATAACCCCTAATAACTGAAACTATGCACGACGCTAACATTTTCTATATTGCTATATTCGCTGTTATAATAATTGCGATATTCAAGGGCATTAAACTTGTACCACAGCAACAGGTGTTTGTGGTGGAAAGGCTCGGTCGTTTCAGTCGAACTTTGGAAGGTGGCCTGTATTTCATTGTGCCATTCATTGACTCGGTGCGTTATAAACACACACTTAAGGAGGACGCAATTGAAATCCGCAGCCAGAGTGCCATCACCAAAGATAACGTTACTTTAGAAATTGACGGTGTTCTGTACCTGAAGATAATTGACCCAAAACTTGCATCATATGGTGTTGAGAACCCATATTTTGCACTGACTCAACTGGCGCAAACTACCATGCGCTCGGAGATCGGCAAGCTTGACCTTGATCGCACTTTTGAAGAAAGGTCTTCACTTAATGCTAATATCGTTGAAGCACTGAATGAGGCTTCACAGCGCTGGGGTGTACAGTGTTTACGTTATGAGATAAAAGACATCAACCCACCGCAATCCATTTTAAAATCAATGGAGCAGCAAGTAACGGCAGAACGTACCAAACGTGCGCAAATATTAGACTCCGAAGGGTCAAGGCAGGCAAAGATAAACGTTGCTGAAGGTGATAAGGCGGAAAAAGTTCTTGCATCTGAAGGTGCTAAAATTGACCAGATAAATAGAGCGGAAGGTGAAGCAAAAGCAATAATAATGGTAGCTGAAGCAACTGCACAGGGTATTGAAAAAGTAGCGCAAACCATACAGAAAACAGGTGGTTCTGATGCAGTTGCACTGAAACTTGCCGAAAAATATATTGAGGCATTTGGCAAACTTGCTCAACAATCAACCACTGTCCTTCTCCCTTCAAACGCTGGAGACATTTCTGGGTTCGTAGCACAGGCTATGACAGTGTTTGAGAATATAAAGGCCTCTAAAACTCATGGTGTGAAGTAGAGTGCCTGCCCCTCTTTGGAGGAAAGCTTGTGGTGAAGCATATAGAAGCTTTGCTAGAGAAGTTGGTGTGGTTACTAAAAAGTTTAGACTGGCAAATAAAATTAGAAAAAGCAATAAATTAAAAATACATGTCTGAGGTAATTTTGAAAAAGAAGCAAAGATTGAAAGAGATTATTCTAGAAAAATCTCTTAAGAGAGGTGATTTTATATTGGCTTCTGGCGCTAGAAGTAACTACATGTTTGACCTAAAGCCCACCATGCTTGACCCCGAGGGGGCAAATCTTTCTGCGGAGTTGCTGCTGGAAAAGATAGTGCCTGATATTGATGCCGTAGGCGGGCTTGAACTAGGTGCCTGTCCAATAGTTTCAGCGGTATGCGTAATAAGCTATCAGCTTAACAGGCGGCTGAAAACTTTTTATGTAAGGAAAGAGAAGAAGGAAAGGGGTACAAAGCGCCTGATAGAAGGCTGTGAGCTTAAAAAGGGTGATAGAGTGATAATTCTTGAGGATGTTACTACTAAAGGTGGCTCTGTTATGGCTGCGGTTAAAGCGGTTCTGGCGGAAGGCGGCGTAGTTGTTAAAGTTCTTTCATTGGTAGACAGGCAGGAAGGCGCAACTGAAAACCTTGCAAAAGAAGGAATTACGCTTGATTCCATATTTACTAGGGGTGAATTGTTATAAACTTTAGTTTTTGATAAGAGCTAACTCACAAAAAATTTTATAAAAGCGTGACTTTAGTTTCCAAATTTTAAAATTATAGAAGTAAAAAACTATTCAAACCTTATTCCTTGTGCCAGTTCTGGTTTTTTAGTGCCGTAATAGGTGGTTGAGGTTTGCCTACGCATATAATTTTTCCAGCTATCACTGCCACTTTCACGCCCGCCTCCTGTTTCCTTCTCCCCGCCGAATGCGCCTCCAATTTCAGCGCCTGATGTGCCAATATTCACATTGGCAATTCCACAGTCAGAATATTGTTTGAATATTTCCGCTTCACTTAGGTTTGAAGTGAAGATTGAGGATGAAAGACCGTGTGAAACAGCGTTGTTAAGCTCAATTGCGTGTTTCAGGTTTTTATAAGGCATTACATATAATATCGGGGCAAAAGTTTCGTGCTGCATTACATCAATCTGATTTTTTGTTTTCACTAATGCAGGGTTAACATAAAAACCATTTTCTAAACCTTTAATTTTTACCCTCTCACCACCAATAATTTCTGCACCTTGTTTTTTTGCTGCTAAAAGTGAACTTTGCATTGCGTTATATGAATTTTCATCAATCAGTGGGCCTATCAAGGTTTTTGATTCTAGTGGGTTGCCAATTTTATGTTTTAAATTTTTATAGGCGGTTTCAAGCTTTGCATAAAATNTATCAAATATTTTTTCATATGCTAATAACCTTCTGGTTGTTGTGCAGCGCTGACCTGCTGTGCCAACTGCGCCGAATAATATTGAGGGAAGTGCAACATCAAAATTTGCGGACTCCGTAACTATAATTGCATTATTGCCGCCCAGTTCCAGTAGTGATTTTCCAAATCGTTTAGCTACCGCCTCACCAACTGCTTTGCCCATCTTCGTGCTACCTGTGGCGCTAATAAGAGCAACTTTTTTATCACTCACCAATTGCTCACCTATTTTATAATTTCCTATAGTTAATTGAGAAACAGTTTCTGGTATTTTTATTTCCGCTTGTTTGTTAAAATTTTTAAGTGCATTTTGAAAAATTTTTTCAGAAGCTATGGCGCATAATAATGTTTTTTCTGATGGTTTCCAAACAACTGAATTGCCGCATATAACAGCCAGTGCAAAATTCCACGCCCACACCGCAACTGGGAAGTTAAAAGCAGAAATAACGCCCACCACGCCAAGTGGCAGCCAGTTTTCCTGCATAACATGTTCGCTGCGTTCTGAAGGTAATGTTAAACCAGATATTGTGCGTGATAATCCAACTGCGAAATCGCATATATCAATCATTTCCTGAACTTCGCCTCTACCTTCTTCAATTATTTTACCACATTCAATCGTCACCAACTGCGCCAGATTTTCCTTGTTTTTGCGTAATTCATCACCGAATATGCGTATCAATTCACCACGTTTCGGGGCGGGTATATCACGGATAATTTCAAATGCAGTTTGAGCTTTTTTAATTTTTGTATCCAGCTCTTTGCTGGTATCTGCCTTTAATTTTGCAATCACACTGCCATCTATAGGGCTTTTGACAATTAGGTCAGTGCCTTTGAAGTTATTTAAATTAACAGAAAGTTCCTTAAGTAATTTCTCAATTTTCATAAATTAATTATAATACCAAC
>DQGZ01000116.1 GCA_003531345.1 Alphaproteobacteria bacterium
CAGCTTTCTGGAGAATTATTTTTTAAAACCGCTTTTGAAGAATAAACATTGGAGACTGCTACAATATCACAAATTTTTCTTAAGTGATTAATCGCTGATTGCAAATTATCTTCTCTATTTCCCAAGTTTGCACCTAACGCAATTACAACACTATTTGCCATAAAATATTATTTGATATATAAACAAACCAGAATAACTTTGCTGTGTAAGCAAATAGTGCTATTTTTGCAATAGTTAATATTCCCACAAATTGAAAAAACTTACTTCCAAATATTTATTATTTATCAGCATTTTTCTGGCTACTTTTTCTGTACTTGCACAGGAAGAAACATTGCCACTGCCACCTGCCGAGCTGAAATCATCAGAATTTCCATCTAATAATAAAATAGAAGAACTCTCGAAAGAAATAACTGGCGCAGCACTTGAGCAAAAAAAAGCACAAGAAAATAGGGTCATTGAAAATATTGCCGAAGAAGTTTTTACAGAAAAAAAAGCTGAAGTAATTGAAGAAAAAGCTATTAGCAAAGATGTTCCCGCTAAAGAAAGCTACAGTATAACAGTTTCACCAGAAAAATCAGATGAGCCAAAAAATCAACTGGCGCAGCCAGAAAAAACTGAAAAAGAAAATGAAAAAAAGCCAGACACAGATAATGCTTCGGATAATAAATCCATCTCTGAACAGAAAACTATCACTGCACCCCAGATTATTGAACCATCACTGCCTGTTGAAGAACAGAAAAAAACAGATGTGACTGAAAATAACGTAACTGACAATAAAAAAACTGAAGTGCTGAAAGAAGATCAGAAACAGGAAATTAATCCTACTCCTTCACAGAAAGCAGCGGTAGAAAACAAGGCAGAAAATATTAGCGCTGAAATTACTGAAAAAAGTAAAGACGAAGTAATGGCAACTAAAACAACCACACCAGATAAAGCACCAGAAATATCTGACAACAGAAAGGAAATAAAAGAAGCCTCAACGCCTCAGCCTACTGATAAGATAGAAGAAGTGGTTCTGGAAGAAAAAAGTAATCTTGTAGAGAAACTTACATCAGCAAAAAAAAATAAGGTTCAAAAAACTTCTGATGAGATCATCCCTCAAAACATAGGTAAATATACAAAGCTCAGCTTACCAGAAAGTATGAAAAAAAATCATGTAAAAAATTCTGACATTTCTATTGATCAGGTTGTTTATAATAATTCAGAACCCAGCTTAGAGGTTCAGGAAGCCTATGTTGACATTTCCATACTGAATAATATTCAGTCAATTCCACCTGATGATTTCAACCTACTTGAAAATATTGCATATGAAACAAATAAAAGCAGGGGTTACAAGATCAGTAATGACATAAATATAAACAGGGGCAGTTTTAATGACCCGTTTTCTGAAGAAGTAGAAGATGAAAGCCCAGCAGATAATACATCAAAAGCACCTGATACAACTATCACAACCCCTAAAAAAGATATAAAGACAAATAATGATTTTTATATCAGGAATAAAGGGTTGAAAGTTGAAGTTAAAAAGCAGGAGGAAAATGCTTCTTCATACTATATAAATGCTCAAGAAGCCTTACAGGCTGGCTATTATGAAAGCGCTATAACCTATTATAAAAAAATTCTGGAAACCAGAAAGAATGACAAGAAAGTAAAATTTGGACTGGCAACCGCTTACCATAAAGCTGGGCAGCTTGATAACGCCAAGGATGAGTATTTAAGCATACTCAACATGGATGCTAATAACAGCAAAGCAATGAATAATTATCTGGTTCTGATTACACAAGAAAATCAGGAAAGTGCCATATTAAAGCTTGAGGAATTGACCAAGAAAAACCCATATATTGCAGCTATTCCCGCTCAGGTAGGAACACTTTACTATAATAAGGGCGATATGGAAAAAGCAGCACAATATTTTCTTATCGCAGTTCAGAGAGAGGTAAAAAACACTAATTACCGATATAATCTTGCTGTTATATTGGAAAAAATGCAGCAGAATAAAATGGCTGCTAAAATATACAGGTCTTTGCTTGATGATGCAGCAAAGGGAATTACTATTCCTGAAAACCCCTCTACCCTGCGTGATAGATATTTTACCCTAATATCAAACCTTTAGTATAGGGCGTATTATAGATATTTATTTTATGATGATTAAATTTATTAACCTTTGCTAACTGTGTCTATGGAAATTCTGGATCTATTAAATTATTCAAAAAGAAATAATGCCTCTGACCTGCATTTAACTCCAAATTTCCCTCCTTGTATCCGTCTGCATGGTGAAATGCTGCCATTTTTCAGCAAAAACCTTACCGCAGAAGACATAAAAGCAATGTTATATTCTATAATAACAGATGCACAAAGAGCAACTTTTGAAAAAGAAATGGAGATGGATTTCGCAGTACAGTATGGACCTGACATGCGTTTTCGTGTGAATGCTTTTACTACAATAAAAGGTACTGCTGTAGTATTTAGAACCATTCCCACAGATGTTCTTACTATGGAGCAACTGAACCTTCCTAATATATTCTATAAATTGGTTGACCTCAACAAGGGGCTTGTACTGGTTACTGGTCCAACTGGTTCAGGAAAGTCAACCACGCTTGCGTCAATGATAAATGAAATAAATAAAAAACATAAAAAACATATAATAACCATTGAAGACCCCGTGGAATTTGTACACAAACCCATCAACTCCATAGTTAACCAGAGAGAGCTAAAATCAAATACCAAATCATTTCAGGCAGCTTTGAAAAGCGCCCTACGTGAAGACCCAGATGTAATACTGGTTGGTGAGATGCGTGACCTTGAAACAATTTCGCTTGCATTAACTGCCGCCGAAACAGGGCATTTGGTTTTTGGAACATTGCACACAACTTCAGCTGCAAAAACGATGGACAGAATAATTGACGTTTTCCCTGGGGAAGAAAAAGACCTTGTGCGCTCCATGCTTTCTTCTTCCGTTCAGGCAATTATCGCCCAGACATTAATGAAAACTAAAGAAGGAAAAGGAAGGGTTGCAGCATTTGAGGTATTGTTAGGAACACCTGGTATAAGAAATTTAATCAGAGAAAATAAAATTCCGCAGATAAATTCCATGATACAGATAGGCTCAAAACATGGTATGATATCGATGAAAGATTCCGTGACTAATCTGCTGAATGAAAATAAAATATCCTCAGAAACAGCAACAAATATTCTCAATATAATTAGTAATGTGGCTGATTTTGAAGAGAAAGGCATAACTGTTGAAAAAGAGTCGGAAGTTATGGTTAAAACCATTGATGGAGATAAAAAGATAAGAAAATCAATATTTGAAGAATCCATGGACGCAACTGGTGAGGTAAAATATTCCTCAACTGAGAATACAACGAATAATGATAATAATTTTTAAATTATGAACAAATTTCAAAAGAAAATTTTTTCCTACCTTAATGAAATGGTGGAAAGAAAAGCTTCCGATCTTTATCTGGTCAGTGATATGCCAGTAGTTTACAGAATAAAAGATGAATTAATAAAAATCGGCGCTGAACCACTTACTAATGATGCTATTGAAAAAATAGTGCAGGATTTTTTAGAGCCTGATCAGTTTGAGGAGTTTTATTCTACTTTTGAACTTAATCTCGCCATCTCAAATGAAAATGAGGAGCGCTTCAGGATAAATTTATTTTTCCAGCAGCGTAAAATAAGCTTGGTGGCGCGCCATATAAAATCTGTCATACCATCTTTTGAAGATTTGAAAATACCTACGAAATATAAAGAGTTTATAATGAAGGAACGTGGATTATTCCTTATGGTTGGTGCAACTGGTTCAGGCAAATCAAGCTCACTGGCATCAATGCTGGAATACAGGAATAATAATGGCAGCGGACATATAATTACCATTGAAGACCCTATAGAATTTGTTTTCAAACCAAGAAACTGCATCTTCAGCCAAAGGGAAATAAATATTGATACTTATTCTTACGGCATAGCACTAAAAAATGCCTTAAGGCAAGCACCAGATGTAATATTCATTGGCGAGATAAGAGACAGGGATTCAATGGAAAACGCAATTACTTTCAGCGAAACTGGGCACTTGGTAGTGGCAACTATCCACTCTAATAATACTAACCAGTCTTTTGAAAGAATACTTAGCTTCTACCCTGAAGAGGTTCATAGTCAGGTTTTAATGTCTTTATCACATAATCTAATTGCCATCGCAGGGCAAAGGCTGGTCAGAAATTCCAGCAACGATGTTAATCTGGCATATGAAATATTAATTAATGAAGGACTAATAACAGATCTTATAAAAGAAGGAAAATTTACAGAGATTAAAGATGTAATGAAAAGCAACATAGATAATGGTATGATGACTTTTGATGAATGCTTGTTCCTGATGTACCGCCAAAAACTTATCTCACGCGATACTGCCCTGAAAGAATCAGACAACCCTAATAATTTAAGGCTAAGACTTTCCCAATACTCTGAATCAAACCTCAGCACCAGTTTAAAAGGGGTAACTAAAACTTCACTTACTGAAAATCAGGTAAGTAATTATGCACTGAACAATAAAAAGTCTGACTTTTAAATTCTTGTCAAAACTCATTAATCTTGTAACTAGTAAATAGTAATTAGTTACTCTTAATCAATGTATAAAGACTTA
>DQGZ01000011.1 GCA_003531345.1 Alphaproteobacteria bacterium
CCTGCTCCCATATTTCGCAGGTGAGGAATATAAAAAGCAGAGAGGTGAAAATGCCTTCACAATTTTAGAAGGTGATTTTGTTACTGATGATGATGGCACAGGTATAGTTCACCTTGCACCTGGGTTCGGTGAAGATGACCAACGCGTTTGCCAACAAAACGGAATTTGCCTGCCTGAAAATGGTGGAATAATCTGCCCAGTTGATGAAGCAGGCAGATTCACAAAAGAAATATTTGATATAGAAATACCAGATTTTGAATTACCAAATGACAATAAGTTTGGAACAAACAGACAGAAAGGTATTTTCTCCTTAAAAGGCCTAAATGTAATTTATGACGGTGTTAAGGAAGGTTATTCAAAAACTGGTACAGCAAATGAGAGAATAGATTTTTACCTAAAAACTAAAGGTCAAAGAATAGCTGTTGATAATAACTTCACACACAATTATCCACATTGCTGGAGGACGGATACTCCGTTAATCTATAAAGCGGTGCCAAGTTTTTATGTGAAAGTTACTGCGTTCAAAGATAGAATGGTTGAACTGAACAAAAATATTAACTGGATACCCGACCATATTCGTGATGGGCAATTTGGCAAATGGCTTGAAAATGCTCATGACTGGGCAATTTCCCGCAATCGTTTTTGGGGTGCGCCGATACCTATCTGGAAAACAAAATCTGGCAAAACTAAAGTTTTTGGTTCAATTAAAGAGCTGGAAGATTTCTTCGGTGTAGAAGTTAAAGACCTTCACCGCCCATTCATTGACACACTAACAAAAATAGATGAAGAAACTGGCGAAACTTACAAACGAGTAACGGATGTTCTGGATTGCTGGTTTGAAAGTGGCTCAATGCCATTTGCGGAAGTTCATTTCCCACACGGTGAGAAGTGGAAGAATAGTGGGCGGTTTATCGCTGTAAAACCTCCCCTGCTTGCGGGGGAGGATAAAGGAGGGGGTGACAAGAGTTTAAATGAACCTCACCCCCCTCTAAGTCCCCCCGCAAGCAGGGGGAGAATAAATGGGGTGGAATTCCAGCCCGCTGATTTCATTGTTGAATATACAGCGCAAACAAGGGGATGGTTCTACACTTTAATGGTTTTATCAACTGCATTATTTGATTCTATTCCGTTTAAAAATTGTATTTGCCACGGGGTAATATTAGGTGAGCCAAGCAAAAACCCAACCACTGGAAAGCTAGAAAAACAAAAGCTTTCAAAACGCCTGAAAAACTACCCTGACCCGCTAGAAGTATTCAAAACTCTGGGTGCTGATGCAATGCGCTTTATGATGATAAACTCACCAGTGATGAATGGTGGTGAGCTTACAATTTCTAAAAATGGTGAGGATATTAAAGAAATTGTTCGCCTTGTTCTAAAGCCGATTTGGAATGCGTATCACTTCTTCTGCCTATATGCCAATAGCGATGGTGTTAAGGCTGAAGAGCGTTTTGATTCTGAAAATTTGATGGATAGGTATATTTTAGCAAAATTAAAAAATGCTGTTGATCAAATTGATAATTCATTAACAAAATACAACACTCAAACTGCTTGCCAAGCTTTGCAAGACTTTTTTGAGGTGCTGAATAATTGGTATATCCGCCGTAGTCGTGATAGGTTTTGGAGTAAGGTTGGTGAAAATGCAGAAAAGCAAACTGCATATAATACACTTTACACTTGCTTAATAAATATAACCAAAGCCACTTCACCATTATTACCGTTTTTATGTGAAGAAATTTATAAAGGTTTAACGGGTAAGGAATCAGTTCACTTGGAGAAGTTTCCAGAGATTCCCGAACTAGATGAAGATATTTCAGAAACATATGAAAACGGAAATTCAGTTAGGATAGACAAAGATGGAAACAAGCACGCCATTCTTAAAGCAGGAACTGGAAAATTTAAACTAATTCCTGGAGAGGTAACATTTAGTATTATGTTCTCTGTTGATTTTGCTAGAGAAGTTTGTAACACAGCGTTGAGTATAAGGAACAAAGAAAATATTCGAACAAGGCAACCTATTCAGAAGCTCACTATAATCTCTGATAGGTATTCAGGAAAAATAAGACTGGAATCTTTAGAATTAATAAAAGATGAGGTTAATGTTAAGGAAGTGATTATTGAGTCCGATATTTCAAAATACGCAAACCGCAACCTTAAAATCAACTTCCCTATCCTCGGTAAACGCCTGCCGGAAAAGGTTAAGGAAATTATTCCAGCATCAAAACAAGGCAAATGGGAACAATTAGAGGATGGCAAAATTAAAATTGCAGGTGAAGTATTGGAAAAAGAAGAATGCCAGTTATTGCTTGAGCCTAAAAACCCTAAAGGTGCAGCAGCGCTTTCAACCAATGATGCACTAGTGATTTTAGACCTTGAAATAACCGAAGAATTAAAAGATGAAGGTATTGCCCGTGATGTTGTGCGCGCAATTCAGCAAGCTAGGAAAGACGCTGATTTGAACATAACTGACAGAATCAATTTAGGGCTTAAATTACCAGATGAGGTTATAGCTTCAGTTGAAAAGAATAAGGGTTATATTGCGGAGCAAACCTTATCCAAAACAATTGATATATCTGGCAAAAAATACGCAAGGTTCACAAAAAATTACCCGTTTGATGAGGCTGAAATAGAAATTTCTTTTGAAGTTGCAGGTTAAAACCTTATAATCGGGGTTTATAACCAACCTATCGCTTAAAATGACTATATTTGACATTTTTGCTGCCATATTGACATTTTCGTTATGCGCTTATGGCTTTGGTTCAGGCGTTATGACCCTTATTCTGCGTGTGTTCACTTGGTATGGCGCTATGATATTGACCATAATAATATACCCACTGGTCAAAAAACTTTTACTTAGTTTTATACCAGACTTTTTTCTTATTGGGTATATAACAGTAGTTGTTTGTGGCGCAATTTTTGCAATTGCGGTGTATTTTATAGTTGAACCAATGCTCGAAGGTTCAACCGCACCAAAACAGATAGAAAAACTGCTTGGCACTGGCGCTGGGTTACTACTTGCCTTGCTGCTTCTGGGAACCACACATTTTATAACCCTGCAGATCAACAGGGAGGTTGAACCATCATGGATAAATGGCGCTAAAATTTTACCAGTCGTAAAAAAATCCTCGAATCTGCAGGCAAAATTTTTGGAAGATAATGTTAATAAAATACTCTTCGACCTGGGTATTAAATAACCACCTTATAATATCGCAAAATACCATAAAAAATTATGACCAATTTTGATATAATAACTATTGTTGTACTACTTATCTTTACCACCATAAGTTTCTTCAAAGGTGGTATTGGCAGCATTCTTTCCCTTGCAAAATGGTACGGCGCTGGCGTTCTTTCAGTAATGTTTTACCCTGAAGCAAAACAGGTAACAGAAGAAGCACTTGGAAGTTCAATAATTTCAAGCGGAGTTGCAATTTTTGGTTTATATATAGTTGCTTTAATAGTTCTATGGCTGATAACAAAAGTTATACTTCTTGCACTGAGTGCTGTTGTTGGCGGTGTTACAGACAGGTTTGCTGGGCTTATTATCGGATTTACCATTGGCTTGATAATTATCTCGTCTGCTCATTATACCATACGTGCAACTAATAATAATAATGACCCAGACTGGTTGCAGGAAGGAAAAACCTTTGAACTCACAAAATTTGGGGCGGATAATTTGGGCAAGGTTTTCTCAGGTGATTTTTCAAAAATGATTGATGACTTTGGCTTTAAAACCAGTGAAAAGATAAAGAATGAAATATCAAAAGATGAACTTAGCGAAGCGAAAAATGTTACAGATGGTTTGTCAGACCCAGCCGAAAAAGACCTGAATATAGAAAAAGTTCGTAAAGCATTGGAGGAGCTGAAAGCTGAAGGTCTTTCAAAAGAAAAGGCAAAAGAAGCCCTACAGAAAATGATCAATGATGAGCCAAACAAATTCAGAAGCTTTGATGAAGAGATAAAAGTTGATTATGAACCGCTGCCTGAATAGATTTTTCTAGGCTGTGTGGCTTAAGGAACTATGGTTATCTCGGTTCCATCTTTTACGTTATAGAATATCTCATCCATATCTTGATTGTCTACCGCTATGCATCCTGCTGTCCAGTCTTTCTTTTGCCGATGGTGCTTATAGGAAGCAAAATCAACACCATGCACCATAATGTCACCACCCGGGCTTACCCCAAGTGCTGCCGCCCTCTTCCTGTCATCAGAATTAGGATACGATATTCGGATAGATTTATAATATTTACTTTGCGGGTTATGCCAAGTTATAACATATTTTCCTTCAGGGGTTTTTCCATCCCCCTCTTTTATCTTATGTCCTATCGGGTTAGTGCCAAGCCTTATATCATACTCAGCAACTGTTCCGTCCAGATCATCAAGCAGGAACATTTTCCTTTCAGACTTGTCCACATATATTCGCTTTACGTCTAATAATGAGTAATTTTTCTTCTCATATGAACAGGATGATAGTAAAAAAATAAAAAATAAAAAAGCAATTCTCATAATGGCGTTTCAAATAAAAAATAAATCATTCTACATCAAGCATAACTTGCAAACCTATATAAAATAAGCAATAAAAAACTAA
Organism: Alphaproteobacteria bacterium; assembly: GCA_003531345.1. Taxonomy (GTDB): domain Bacteria; phylum Pseudomonadota; class Alphaproteobacteria; order Rickettsiales; family UBA8987; genus UBA8987. The sequence continues at coordinate 4,583 of DQGZ01000011.1, forward strand.
TAAAATTTTATATAATGAGTAAAACTGACAAAATAAAAATAGAGCTAGGAAAAAACTCCTATAATATTGTTATCGGCAATGCCCTGACTACAAAACTACCAGAATATTTCTTAGAAGTTTTTTAACCAAAATCAAAAGTTTTTATAGTTACTGATGCAAATGTTGCAAAACATTATTCAAAAAAAATAATGTCTGTTTTGTCAGAGAATTTTTCGGTCTCTTTAATTACTCTTCCTGTAGGTGAGGAAACCAAGAACTTCAAAAACCTTGAGCATATTATCTGCGAAACACTGAAAGAAAAGCCTGAACGGAAATCTTGTTTAGTGGCACTGGGTGGCGGCGTTGTTGGTGATATTACAGGCTTCGCCGCAAGCATGGTATTACGTGGCATGAGTTTTATTCAGGTTCCCACTACCTTACTTGCTGCGGTTGACAGCAGCGTTGGCGGCAAAACTGCTATCAATTCAAAATATGGTAAAAACCTGATTGGAAGTTTTTATCAACCAAAAATGGTGATAACTGACCTTTCAATGTTCAGCACCCTACCCCAAAGGGAAATTCTGGCGGGCTATGCAGAAATATTGAAATATGGGCTTATCTGTGATTATAGTTTTTTTGAATATCTGGAAAAACAGCAGGTAATTTCTGACTTTGATTATCTGGTAAAAAAATCATGTGAAATAAAAGCGGACATAGTTTCAAAAGATGAAAAAGAAGAAAAAGACCTTAGGGCGCTCTTAAATTTGGGTCATACATTCGGGCATGCACTTGAAGCTACCTGCAATTATGACGGCAGCCTTCTGCATGGCGAAGCAGTAGCAGTTGGTATGGTACTTGCCTTCAAATTCTCAGAAAAATTAGGTATATGCAAAACTGGCAGGGCAGAAAGAGTTGAAAAATTATTACGCAGGCATGGCATGCGAACTAAAATTTCTGAAGTTGTTCAAAAAACTTCAGCGCAAGCCCTTATAGATCTTATGTATGGTGATAAAAAAGTTGATTCTGGTAAACTGGTGTTCATTCTGGCTGAAGATATTGGAAAAGCTTTTGTTAAAAAAGATGTTGAAGAAAAAAATTTAAAGGAGTTTTTAGAACATGAGATCAGCAATTAATCTGCTAGTTTTTATAGCAATACTCTTTTCTGCAAATATTGCGGAGGCAAGAAAGCTTGAAAAAATGAGCAGTGAAGAGATAAAACTTTTGAATCTTGCGCAGGACTATCTTGATAAAATAAAAACCATTGAAGCAAGTTTTATCCAGTTTAACCCAGGTTCTGATATTGCAAATGGGGTATTTCTATTAAGCAAGCCAGGAAAACTAAAAATGTCTTACTCTACCCCATTTCGGATAGATTATTACATCAATGATAATAACCTGATACAATATGACTGGGACCTGGATGAAGTTTCCAGAGGTTCCGCCCCAGAAAACCCGCTAAAAATATTGTTATATCAGGGTTTAAGGCTTGCTAATAATGACCTGCTTGAAGTTGCAGATATTATTGATGAAAGTAGTAATTTCAATATTTATCTGGTTACAAGAAGTGAGGAGATAACGGAAATAAGCGGTATGATATTAAAATTCAACAAAATGCCACTTGAACTGTCGGGCGTTCAGCGTGTAAGCAATGACGGTAAAAAAACCGATATAACTTTTTCAAGTGTAAAAATTAACCAGCCAGTTGATAATTCACTGCTTATATTCAACCGTCCAAAGGCAAAATATCCGAATTCAAAAAACTAGGTAGTGAGTTCTGCTTATAAGGCTGATACTGCCTGAAGTGCCAGCTTGTAGCTCACTGTTCCAAAACCACAGATAGTACCCACCGCCACTTTTGATATGTATGATGTGTGGCGGAATTCTTCACGTTTATATATGTTAGACAGGTGAACTTCAACAACTGGCAACTGCACTGCCAAAAGTGCATCCATTATTGCAATTGAAGTATGGGTATATGCGGCAGCATTTATAATTATAGAGTTATATTTGTTTTTTGAATTATGAATTACATCAATAATTTCTGCCTCATCATTACTTTGAAAAAAATCCAGCCTAAGTTTTAGTTTTTTTGCTTCTGCCTGACATTCTTTTTCAATATCTTTCAGTGTAGTTTTGCCATAAATATCCTGCTCACGCTTACCCAGCATATTAAGGTTTGGACCATTTATAATTATAACTTTTTTCATATATCTAGTAAGTTCGGTTCAGGTTGATGATATTAGTCATGTATCAAAAAGTAATTTCTGTGGTTTTTATACAGATCGGAAGAGC
>DQGZ01000014.1 GCA_003531345.1 Alphaproteobacteria bacterium
TCTATACTTACCTAACAATGCCTAATTTTTAAATCATTAATTGCTGTAAGTTTTTTTATTTCACTGTTATAATTCAACCTGTCTTAAAACAATATTATTAGGTGTCATCCCCCAATAAATTTATGAACTGCCAGTTATATTTGATTTCCCCGCCGCATTTCAACCTTGATGAATTTCAAATAAGACTTGAGGAAGCTTTATCAGCAGAGCATATTCCAGTATTTCAGTTAAGAATGAAAACCAAAGATGAAAATGGTTTTTATATCAACCCGCCAATTGAATCAGAGCTTGTTGAGGCGGCCAGAATTTTGTTACCAATATGCAGGAAATATAACACTGCCTTCATACTTAATGACAACCCAAAACTTGCCAAACAACTTGGTTGTGACGGTGTACATCTGGGGAGTGAAAATATGAGTGTTAGAGATGCACGCAAAATTTGCGGTGAAAATTTTATAATTGGTGCCAGCTGTTACGCCTCAAAAGATTTGGCCTATGAGGCGGCGGAACAAAGCGCAAATTATGTTGCATTTGGTCAATTTTATGAAACAAAAACTAAAGAAGCAAAGGGACGCCCGACTTTAGACCTACTAAAATTCTGGAGTACTTATACTACACTGCCCTGCGTTGCCATCGGTGGAATTAAAGTTGATAATGCAAAACCAATCGCTGATGCTGGTGCAGATCTCATTGCAGTTGTTACTGGCGTTTGGGATTATGAGAAGGGACCAGCAGAAGCTGTTAAGGGTTTTGTTAGAGTAATTTCCTAACACTGCTAATGATTTGTGTGTTCAGTATTGCCTTTCAATTATATATCAATGCACCAGATTGAGTATTATTAGCAGGCTTTGCACCTTTAATAATTTTTACTGTAATTATCTTAAGTACAAAAATACCTTCAGGGCGTGGTAATGGAATTACCTTAATGTTCCTCATAGTCTGGCTGCTTGCTGTGGTTTGCACCAAAGAGAATGAGTTTTCCTTATTATTCTCAATAGAATCTTTGATGACATCAAGATATCTTTCATTGAATATATCTTTGTTAAGTACTTCATTATACTTGAGATACTCTACTTCACCGCTTGCCATATACTCCTTGGCAAAGTTTTCATTAAAATACACAACCTTGCCCTGTTTATTTATTAATGCAAAACAGCTTGAATAAGCCTCAAGTGATTTTGCAAGAAAAAGGCTCATGAACTCGGTCGCTGTTAAAGAACTCTTTAACTTTTTTACAATAAACAATGAATATGCCGTAACGATAGCAAAAACTAATAAAAGGTAATGTATTACTGAAAGAACCTCAGATTTCTGCTGCATTGAGGAAATTATCTTTATACTGAAATATATCATAACTGATACAAAACCCATTTGAATGATAAAGAATAAAGTTATCATCCAGTTAGGAACCTGTTCATGCCCACGGCGGAAAAAGCCACCGCTTGATCTTATGATGTCTAATTTATCTTTTCTGTCGACAAACCTTTTCGGTAGAATAGGTTTTGCGCCTTTAGTTTGATTCTCAGCCATAATCTAAAAACTTTTGTATTTCAGTTTAAGATATTGCCCTCAAATTAGACGTTTTCAATAAAATTTTTAATTTTAAGGAAATCATGCCACGCATTTTTCTTTTGGCTGGGCTGACGCAGTAGGTACGAGGGGTGATAAACTGCAAAACACGGCACATCTCTACCTAGATAAGCGCTGTGGTAATTATGTACCGTTTTTTTGAGTGAACTTATTGATTCTTCCTTCTGTAACACGCTATAAGTAGCAGTTGCACCAACTAGAACTATCACTTTCGGGTTGATAAGCGCTATATGTTTTTCAACAAATGGTCTGCATAATGCAATTTCTTCCTCGGTTGGTTTCCTGTTACCAGGCGGGCGCCAGAACACGGTGTTAGTTATATAATAATTATCAGCGCGCGTATGGCCAATATATGAAAGCATATTATCAAGCAGCCTGCCAGATACGCCGCAGAAAGGAATTCCCTGCTCATCCTCATTCTCACCAGGTGCCTCACCTATTAACATTATTTCTGATTTTGGGTTTCCATCTGCAAAAACACAATTGGTTGCAGTTTTTTTGATGGCAAGCCCATCATAATTCATTACCGATGTCTTAAGCTCTTCAAGGGTTTTAGCATTATCAGCCAGATTCCTTGAAAGCTTAATTAGTTCATCGAAACTTTCGTTGCTTATTTTTGGCGATACTACCGTCTTCTTAATAGCTTGGGCAGTAATATCTTTTGATCTTTTATTGGCTATTTCTTTTTCAGCTTTACTTGCCTCAATAGGCTTTACTTTGGCTGGCTTTATTATTTTTTTTGAGAAGGTTTCGCTTACACCCATTTCCATCTGCCACTTCAAGGCTTCTTCTGTTTTTTTTCTGGTCATCAGGCGATATTAATTTTTAGTTAAAAATTTTTTATAAACTCTTTATTGCATCATAGAAATCTTTGTGTTAATTGGAAGCCCGAATTTTCAAGATTGAGTTAAATAATGAATTTAAAGAAGTCAGAAATCATATCTTTATCAGAGCGTTATGCTCTGGCCCTGTATTCTGCTGCCAAAGACAAGGGGCAGGAAGAGAAAATATGCCAAGAGTTCATTGATTTTTCTATCCTTGCATCTGAAAATGACGACATATCTAACATAATTTCAAACCCTTCAATCAAAAAAAATCAGGTCAGTGAAGTTATAGAGGCAGTTTTACAGAAGCTTAATATATCTGAGTTTGTAGTTAGTTTTATTTCTGTGCTTGGTCAGAATAGAAGGTTAGCTTTACTAACTGAAATAGCTGAGCGACTGAAGAAATTATTGCTTGAAAAAAGCAGTACTATAGTTGCTCAGGTTTATTCAACTCATAAACTTTCAAAAGAAAACTTAAATGATATTGCGGAGCAGTTAAAGTCTGCTTTCGGTAAAAATGTAAGCCTTGAGAATATAATAGATAAGTCTATTCTTGGCGGGCTTAAAGTAAAAATAGGCTCTTTGTTGTTTGATGATTCGCTATTCACCAAATTGCAGAAGCTAAAATATAATTTTTCTAACTAAGGTTGTTAGTAGCTAGTATTTGGTAGTTAGTTATCAGTATTAGCAACAAGCAACTAAATACTAACGACTAAAAACTAAGGAGTAAAAAATGGCCATCAATGCTGCTGAAATATCATCAATAATCAAAAGTAAGATAAGTAACTTTTCTGCTACTGCGGAAGTGTCAGAAGTTGGAAGCGTCGTTAAAATTGGTGATGGTGTTGCCAATGTTTACGGCCTTGACAATGTTCGTGCAGGTGAGCTGGTTGAATTCTCTTCAGGAATGTTAGGTATGGCACTTAACCTTGAGGAGTCAAGCGTTGGTATTGTTATATTTGGTGATGACAGGGAAGTAAAAGAGGGTGACACTGTAAAAAGAACTGGCAAGATCGTTGACGTTCCTGTTGGTGAAGAATTACTTGGTCGTGTGGTTGACGCTCTAGGAAATCCGATTGATGGCAAAGGCCCACTAAAAACTACTAAACGCAGTCGTGTTGAGGTTAAAGCTCCTGGTATTATCGCCCGCAAATCAGTTCATGAGCCAGTTCAGACTGGCATCAAGTCAATTGATGGTTTAATTCCAATTGGTCGTGGTCAGCGTGAGCTTATCATCGGTGACAGGCAAACTGGTAAAACAGCTATCGCAATTGATACAATCTTAAATCAAAAACCAATCAATAAAGGTTCAGACGAAAAAAAGAAACTTTACTGTATTTATGTTTGTATCGGGCAAAAAAGGTCAACTCTTGCACAGATAGTTAAAAAATTAGAGGAAGAAGGTGCGTTAGAATATTCAATAATCGTTGCCGCTACAGCATCTGACCCTGCCCCATTACAGTTCCTTGCGCCATATACTGGTTGCGCTATGGGTGAATATTTCCGTGATAACAGCAAACATGCTTTAATAGTTTATGATGATCTTTCAAAGCACGCAGTTGCTTACAGGCAAATGTCATTATTATTACGTCGTCCACCTGGACGTGAAGCATACCCTGGTGACGTATTCTACATCCACTCTCGCTTGCTTGAGCGTGCCGCTAAATTAAGTGATGAAATGGGCGCAGGTTCTTTAACTGCATTACCTATAATTGAAACTCAGGCAGGTGACGTATCAGCTTATATCCCTACTAACGTTATTTCAATTACAGATGGTCAGATATTCCTTGAAACAGGTTTATTCTTTAAAGGTATACGCCCTGCGGTGAATGTTGGTCTGTCAGTTTCTCGTGTTGGTTCTGCGGCGCAAATTAAAGCAATGAAACAAGTTGCTGGCTCTGTTAAACTTGAGTTGGCTCAATTCCGTGAGATGGAAGCTTTTGCTCAATTTGGCTCTGACCTTGACGCTGCAACGCAAAAACTTATTGCTCGTGGGCAAAGATTAGTTGAACTTATGAAGCAACCTCAATACTCACCATTACAGGTGGAGGAACAGGTTGTGGTATTATTCGCAGGTGTTAAAGGCTACCTTGATGGAATCAAAACAGGTGATGTTGTACGCTTTGAGAAAGAATTGCTTGCTCACATGCATTCTCAGCAGAAATCTACTCTTGATGAGATTCGCTCAAAAGAGAAAATTTCTGAAGAATTAGAGCCTAAGATGCATGAGATACTTAAAAACTTTGTTAAAGTTTTTGCGTAAAGGTAGGATTTAGGAATCAGGAAACAGGAATTAGCTAATGCCTTCATTAAAGGACATAAGAAATAGGATAAAATCTGTTAAATCAACGCAGAAGATAACCAAGGCGATGAAAATGGTGGCGGCTTCCAAGCTGCGTCGTGCACAGGAGCGTGCTGAAGGTTCGCGCCCTTATTCTGCAAAGATACAGCAGGTAATATCCAATATACTTAAAAACCTTGAAGAATCTGCACGACCAGAAATGCTAACAGGCAGAAAAAATGCTGACGGAAGCATAAAACGGGACAATATATTATTAATAATTACAAGTTCTGACCGTGGTTTATGTGGTGGTTTCAATACTAACTTACTTAAAGCAGCCCGTGGGAAAATAGCTGAATATACAACGCAAGGTAAAAATGTAAAAGTAGTGACTGTAGGTAAAAAAGCGAAAGATGCCCTTAAAACTTCATACAAACAATATATAATTGCTTCATTCAACGCATCAAACAAAAAGCAGGTGGAATTTGATGAGGCCGATGAAGTTGGTAAATTAGCTATAGACCTTTTTGAAAAAAGTGAAATTGACGTTGCAGAAGTTATTTATGCTAAATTTGTAAATCCTCTTGTGCAGCAGGTTACAGTAAAAAGCCTTATACCATTGCAGATATCTGATGTTGCAGCTAACGATAATTCTTCTGAAGGTCTTTCTTCCAGCTACGAATATGAGCCAGATGAGGAATCAATATTGAAAAATTTATTACCTAAAAATATATCGGTTCAGATATTCATGGGATTACTTGAAAACTCAGCATCAGAGCAAGGAGCACGTATGACAGCGATGGATAGTGCAACTAAAAATGCTGGTGAAATGATAAAAAAACTTACTCTTCAATATAATAGATCTCGCCAAGCTCACATCACTAAAGAGCTTATTGAGATTATTAGTGGTGCGGAGGCAGTATAAGAGAGGCTATAGGACTTAGGATAAAGGATTTAGCGGCAGTAAACTAAATCCTAATAAATCCTAAATCCTATAACCTAAACTAAGGAGCAAGGCGTATGACGCAAAACAAAGGAAAAATAACGCAAGTAATATCTGCGGTAGTTGACGTGAAATTTGATAGCGGGAAACTTCCCGCTATACTGAATGCACTTGAAACAACAAATGATGGTAAAAGGCTAGTGCTTGAAGTAGCGCAACATTTAGGTGAAAATTCTGTGCGTTGCATCGCTATGGACTCAACTGATGGTCTGGTTCGTGGGCTGGAAGTAACTGATACAGGCGCACCAATTTCTGTTCCTGTTGGTCCTGAAGTTTTGGGAAGGATTTATGATGTTGTGGGTAACCCGATAGATGAACGTGGCTCTACCCAGACAACTAAAGTTGCGCCAATTCATGCACAAGCCCCTAAATTCTCTGAACAGGCAACTGAAACCGAAGTTTTAGTTACAGGCATTAAAGTTATTGACTTACTCGCACCTTATGCAAAAGGTGGTAAAGTTGGCTTATTCGGTGGTGCTGGTGTAGGTAAAACCGTACTAATTATGGAGCTTATCAATAATATCGCAAAAGCGCATGGTGGCTATTCAGTATTTGCTGGTGTTGGTGAAAGAACTCGTGAAGGTAATGACCTTTACCATGAGATGATGGAATCAGGCGTTATCGTTCCCGGTGATCACACAAAATCAAAAGCGGCTCTTGTTTACGGGCAAATGAATGAACCACCAGGGGCACGTGCACGTGTTGCTTTAACTGGCTTAACAATGGCTGAGTATTTCCGTGACGAAGAAGGTCAGGACGTTTTATTCTTCATGGACAATATATTCCGTTTTACTCAGGCAGGTTCTGAGGTATCAGCTCTTTTAGGCCGTATCCCTTCTGCGGTTGGTTATCAGCCAACTCTTGCCAACGAAATGGGCGCGTTACAAGAACGTATTACTTCCACTAACAAAGGTTCAATTACATCAGTACAGGCGATTTATGTACCAGCAGATGACTTAACAGATCCTGCACCTGCTACATCATTTGCCCACTTAGATGCAACAACCGTATTAAGCCGCCAAATCGCTGAGCTTGGTATTTACCCAGCAGTTGACCCGCTTGATTCAACTTCAAGAATACTAGATCCGCAAGTAATTGGTGAAGAGCACTATAAAACAGCGCGTGAAGTTCAGCGTATTTTACAGAAATATAAAGACCTTCAGGACATCATTGCGATACTTGGTATGGATGAATTATCAGAAGAAGATAAACTGGTTGTTGCCCGTGCTCGTAAAATTCAGCGTTTCTTATCACAGCCTTTCCATGTTGCGGAAGTGTTTACTGGCAAGTCTGGCGTTCTTTGCTCTCTTGCTGATACTGTACGTGGCTTTAGAGAGATATGTGAAGGTAAGCATGATGCATTACCAGAAGCAGCTTTCTATATGGTTGGTAATATTGATGAAGCAATTCAAAAAGCAAAAGATTTAGCTGCGCAAGCAGCTTAAGTGAGGTTTTAGTTGGTAGGTTTTAGGTATTAGACTTTTACCTGATTTTCTATCACCTAACACCTAAAACCTATAACCTAAAGAATATGAAACTAGACATTATAACTCCAGGCAAACAAATCTTCAGCGGCGAAGCTGAGATGGTAGTATTGCCAGGTGAAGCTGGTGAAATGGGTGTTTTATCTGGTCATGCACCTGTAATTACTACACTGCAAGCTGGTAGTTTATTAAGCGTTTATGAAGGCAGCAATGTTACTAATAGGTTTTTTATTTATGGTGGCTTTGCAGAAGTTAATCAAACTAACTGCTCAGTACTTGCCACTGAAGTTGATGACCTTTCAAAAGTTACTAAAACTGAAATTGAAGAAAGAATATCAAAAGCGGAAGTAAAAGCCAAACTCGCTGATAATGAGTTTGATAGGAAAAGGGCTGAAGAAACTATAGAGCTTAATAAGAACTTACTCGAAAAATTAGCTGCTTAGTTGTTATATGTATTAGACACCTTCCGCAAACATAACCTCAAACCCTAACAACCCCTCGAATACCTCGCCAATAACATCATAAACGCATTAAAACTAATGCCTTAACTACCAGATAAGATTATCCTGTTAAATTAAAGCTAAGTTTAAAAGTATTCTTACTCAGGCAGTTCCCTAGATCGGAAGAGC
>DQGZ01000089.1 GCA_003531345.1 Alphaproteobacteria bacterium
AACAGGGGTGTTTTCAAGGTCATCTCCCCTGATATTAAGCAGCCAGTTTATACTTTCAGAATTGGTGAGTAATATATAATCATCAGATATATTTTTAAAAATATCTTTTACCTTTTTCTGTGAACTCTGCCCTGAAAATTTTTTATCTAGAACAAAGGCTGATGATGTTTTTATTTTTGGTTTATCTTGCCATATCTCATCCACCAGATTTTCATCGATAGGCTTTAATTCATAATTACTACCCAATTTTTCCTGATATTTTTTTATTACAGCTATTGGAAAAATACTAGGGTCAAAGCCTATTACTGCAGATTTAAAATTCTCTGATATAAAATCAAATTCACTTTTTTCTGCAAGGTCAAAAATTTTAAATAACTTACCATCAACTTCCATTTTGCTCTGGGTTGTGTATCTGCCATCAGTAAAGAATGCTGAAGCTTTTTGGGTTAGAACAATAAACGCATTTGAACCAGTAAAACCACTTAAAAATTCTATCCTACGGAATTGCGGCGCTAAATATTCTGAACCGAATTGGTCTTTCATTGGCACAAGATAAGCATCAATCGTATGCTTTTTTAAAAGCTCTCTTATTTGCGATAATTTATTCATTAAAACCTTTCAATATTATACCATTCCAAAGGTACTTTCACCTGTTCATCATTTACAATATCTGCAATTATCTTCGCAGAGGAAAATGTTTGCGTCCAGCCTAAAGTGCCGTGCCCAGTATTAAGCAAGATATTATCATATTTACATTTTCCTATCAAAGGTACACCGTCTGGTGTGGAAGGGCGCAGGCAAGCATAAGAAGTAACTTCAGAAACATCACCGAACATCGGGAAATTTTCCTGCACTAAATCCTGCATCATTTTGATTCGATAATCTGTAATATCCTCATTATAGCCAGCAAATTCTGCTGTTCCCGCTACTCTAAGCCTGCCATTCAGGTTAGTAAAAACAACTTTTGAAGTAACATCGGTAATACTTGTTTTAGGGGCTTCTTCAGGGTTTTTAATATTAAGCGTTAAGCTATAACCTTTGAGCGGATATATAGGTAATTTCAAACCTATCTGTTTTGTAAGCAACGGAGAATAAGCACCTAAACATAAAATATACTTGTCTGCTATATAAGTGTCTTTATCAGTTACAATTTCAGTTATTTCATTCTTAAGTTTTTTTATCTCTTTTATCTCTTCATTATAAATTCTTTTTACACCAAGCTTTTCAAGAATTTTATCCATACCTAAACAAAATTTATACGCATCAGCTGATTCGTCCAGCGGGTCACGGAAACAACCATATATTTTATGTGCAATATGTTTAAGCGAAGGCTCTCTTTCTATCATTTCATCTCTACTTAGTATTTCATAACGAGAACCCATAATCTCCTGCAAACGGCTTTGTTTTAGATGTTCATTATATTCTTGTTCAGTTTTTATTATAAAGATTTTTCCAAGCTTCTGGTGATCAAAGTCAAAATCAAGGTCTCTTGAAATCTCTTTTAAAACATCGCGTGAGTATAAACCAAGTTTAAGAATTTTTTCTGTGCCACCCTTAACTGAATGTGCATTACATTTGCTTAAAAACCTAACTATCCATCCCCACATCATCGGGTCAAGTGATGGCTTCCATAAAAGTGGTTTATCTTTTTTCCCAATCCACTTCAGTGCCTTCATCAATGTATCAAAACTGCTCCACGGCTCTGCATGACAATATGAGAGCTGCGCGCCATTTGAGTAACTGCATTTTTCTCCAGGGCCAGGTTGTTTATCAATGATTGTAACCTGATGACCAGATTTCTGTAACAGATAAGCTGTAGTACAACCAATTAAACCAGCACCTAAAACCAAAATTTTCATAAATATTAGTGAAAACAACTTTTTATTTATATATAATGCCCCTTTAATTAATTAAAACAATTTAGCTGCGTTGGAACATATTTCACATACTGAAAGTTTACTTGCCGTGATAGTAATGCTTGGACTTTCTGTTGGCATAATTGCTGCATTTAAGCGCCTAAATATAAGCCCTGTACTTGGCTATCTGCTGGTTGGTATAATTATTTCATATAAGAAAGATTATATTTCAATTAATTTTGAACAAACACAATATCTAGCTGAGTTTGGTGTGGTTTTCCTACTTTTTGCCATTGGTCTGGAACTTACATTTGACCGCCTGAAAGAAATGAGAAAACATGTTTTCGGCTTCGGTACCTTACAGGTAATAATCTCTGGTGTAGCACTATGTGGACTAACCTATATTTTAACACAGAATATAATTCTTTCTTTTGTTGCAGGGTTTATTTTTTCACTTTCTTCAACAGCTGTAGTTCTTCAGGTATTGATTGACAGGGGAGAAGAGCATACTCAACAAGGAAGGTTAGCGCTGGCTACATTGATATTACAGGACTTAGCATTTGTTCCATTATTGATAATGATACCTCTGCTTTCAAATTCAGAAGTAAATCTTTTTGAGGCAATAGGGCGATCAGTTTTAAACGCAGCTCTGGTTCTAGTAACCATTGTTATAGTTGGAAAACGCTTTTTAGGCCCACTCTATAGGTTGATTGCCAGTTTAAAAAGCCAAGAGCTTTTTATAGCAACCACTCTACTAATATTGTTGGGGGCTGCATATGTCACTCAGGAATATCAGCTCTCCCTTGCGCTAGGGGCGTTTGTTGCGGGGCTATTGATTGCCGAAACGGAATACAGAGCACAGGTGGAAACTGACCTTAAACCTTTTAAAGGGTTATTGATGGGGTTATTTTTTATATCCGTTGGAATGAGTATAAATATCAATAATCTACTAGATAATTGGGCTAAAATACTTGTTCTGGTAACAAGTATTATTTTTATAAAAAGTGCCATTATTTATTTTCTTGCAAGGGTTTTCGGCTTTAGCAAAGAAGTTTCAATAAAATCTGGTTTGATTCTATCACAGGCAAGTGAGTTTGGTTTTGTGTTATTTGCAATTGCTGCAAGTGGCGACATAAAAATAATTCCTCAAGAGCTGGCGGACAGCTTTATTGTTGTGGTATCGCTATCAATGGCAATCACTCCGCTGCTTGCAGTACTTGGAAACTATATTGCAAGACGGATAGACCTTAAAAATCCAGTACATTATGATGTTGGCGATATTGTGAAAGAAGTTTCAGATCTGGAAAATCACCTCATAGTTGTTGGTTTTGATAAGGTTGGAAAAACCACCTGTGACCTGCTAAAATATCAGGAACTTAATTTTGTAATCCTTGATGACGATCCAAGAAGTGTGCATTACGGCAGAAAGAATGGCTATCCGATATTTTTTGGTGTCTGCAATAAAGTTGAAAACCTTGAAAACCTAGGTATTGAGCGTGCAAAAATAGTTGTAATTACTTCAAGTAACTTTGAGGAATCAGACCAGTTAGTAAAAGCAATAAGAGCAAAATATAACGATATTGAGATAGTTGCCAGAGCAAAAGACAGGCTTCATGCCAGAAGTTTGAAGCATTTCGGTGCAAACCACGTTATACCTGAAGCATTTGAGTCAAGCCTGCTTATTGGTAAAATGATCCTCAGTTCAATAGGAATATCCAAGGAAGATGCAAAAGATGCAATAGAACAGTTCAGACACAAAGAGTATCCAGAAAGCTTTCTACAGAAGAAAGGCATATAGTAGTAAATTATTTATCTATCTTGTCAGCGATTGATTCAACAAAACCTGAAATAGTATTAAGCAGTTCTGCTACTTCCTTCTCCTTATCATCAGTCATTTTTTTTATCCTTGTTTCCAGTTCATTGTCATTGGAAATTTTTTTCTGAGCATCATTAAGCTCGTCCTGCATCACTAGGGCGGTCATTAGAAGCAATAATGAGTCATTACCTGTACGCATCTGGCGTGCAAGATTGCTTATCTTACTGTCTAATTCACTTGCAAGCCTTAACAAATTAGGCTCCTGTCCATTTTCACACGCCACTTGATATAATCTTGAACCAACTCTCAATTCCACAACTGACATAACAAACCCCTATATATAATAATTAATTTATAGCCAGATAGGTACGCACCTCACCTATTATCTCATCAACTTTTTTTGCTGCCTCATTATTTTTCTGCTGCAATTTAAAATTTCTTTCACGCTCTATACCTATTTCAGCTTGTAGTTCATGACTCTGTTCACGTAAATAATTTATCTCATCTTCTTTTTCTTTGAGATCAACTTTCAAATTTTCTATCTGCTTTTCCAGTGATGATATTTTTTCAACAACTTCATTATTTATCTGTATCTGATCAAATTTTTGCAATTTCGCCTCAACCAGCGTTTCCAAGCGGTTCAATACCGTTTTTAGGTTGATTTTTGCTTCATCTAATTTGTTCATAAAACAAAATATTTTATATATATTTGTTTACTTGTATAATCTATTAATAAGAAAACTCTTGTATGAAAGCAACAGTTGTTTAAATTATTTTAATATTAATATTCAATATCTAATTTTTTATTTTTTTGAAATTACTTGTTACATTTCTGAACTTCTTTTTTTTAGCGCTAATTATTATTGTCTTTACTTTTCTTTACAAAAAAACTCATGATTCCGCTTATCTGAGCTATGCAGAGTATACCCTTAATATCTTTGCCATAGGAATTAT
>DQGZ01000057.1 GCA_003531345.1 Alphaproteobacteria bacterium
CCAATAAATTTAAACAGGCATAAAATACTTCATGGAGATAAAGCTTTGTTAGATTATGGAACGCAGGAAAATTTAGTTAGATTATTTTTATATCTAGACTTTATAATAAAAATTTTAGCTGGTATTGGTAAAGGAAATGACAAGTAAGAAACAAAAACTTGAATTAACATGGATTGGTAAGGAAAAGCGACCGAAGCTAGAGCCTAGGATTTTGCTTGAAGATGCCGAAAAATCTTACCACGCAAAGCATCGTGTAACAGAGAGCGATATATTCGATAATGCCCTGATTTTTGGTGATAACTTACTCGCCCTAAAAGCCCTTGAGCAAGAATATACCGGCAAAGTTAAATGCGTGTTCATTGACCCACCATACAATACGGGCTCAGCCTTTACACATTATGATGATGGAATTGAGCATTCAATCTGGCTTGGTTTAATGAAAGATAGGCTGGAAATTTTAAGAAACCTTCTGAGAGATGATGGTTCTATATGGATAACAATAGATGATAATGAAGCGCATTATTTAAAGGTGATGTGCGATGAAATTTTTGGAAGAAATAATTTCGTTAGAAATATTGTATGGCAAAAAAAATATACTTCATCAAATGATGCTAAGGGTATTCCAGATTCTCACGACCATATTTTGGTATATAAAAAAACAGATGCCTTTGAAAGAAAGCTCCTTCCTAGAACGGACAAGCAAAATGATATGTATAAATATGATGATAAAGACGGAAAAGGCAGGTGGCGAAGTGATAATTTATTAGTAAAAAGCTTTTCTGAATCATCTGTATATCCAATCAAAAACCCAAATACTGGGAAAGAATATATGCCGCCAGAAGGAAGTTGTTGGCGGGCAACAAAAGATACTATGCAGCGGTGGTTAAGCGAAAATAGGATTTATTTTGGGAAAGATGGCAAAGGAGCTCCACAACTAAAAAGATATTTAAATGAGGTTCAACAGGGTGTCATTCCTAATTCTTGGTGGCCTCATGAAGATGGCGGACATAATGATGAATCAAAGAAAGAATTAAAAGCAATTTTTGGAGTGGGAAACTTATTTGATACACCCAAGCCAGAAAGACTGATTCATAGAATTTTAACAATAGCCACTGAACCAGGCGATCTTGTTCTCGATTCTTTTGCTGGTTCTGGCACTACAGGTGCGGTTGCTCATAAAATGGGTAGAAAATGGATAATGGTTGAACTTGGTGAGCATTGCCATACTCACATCATTCCTCGCCTCACAAAAGTTATTAATGGTGAAGACCAAGGCGGAATTTCAAAAGCAGTAAATTGGAAAGGTGGTGGTGGCTTCCGCTATTACAGCATCGCACCATCAATGCTTGAAAGAGATAAATGGGGCAATTGGGTTATTAGCAAGCAATATGATTCCAGAATGCTAACTCAAGCTATGTGCAAAATAATGGGCTTTAAATATGAGCCTAGCGATGAGCAATTTTGGGCGCAAGGTAAATCATCAGAGAATGATTTTATCTATGTAACCACCCAAACGCTAGACCAAGCACAGTTACAAGAAATTTCAGATGAAGTTGGGGAAAATCGCTCCCTACTCATTTGTTGTTTTGCATTCCGTGGTAACGCTGATGAATTCAAAAATTTAACCATCAAAAAAATCCCTCGCGCGGTGCTTACTAAGTGCGAATGGGGTAAAGATGATTATTCGCTAAATATTAAAAACCTACCAATGGCACAGGAAGAACCAGCTGAAGCTAAAAAAGCTGAGAAAAATTCCAAAACCCTGCCGTTATTCTCTGAAAATTAGGAAGTATTATGGATAAGCATTTAAACAGTATATCTAACAGGCTAAGTTTGAGAACTCCACAGAGAGATTCACTTGAGCTGCTTTCTCGTGTTGCAGATATTATTCCGTTAAATAAAGAGCGTGATGTTGCAAAAGCACTGGAAATAATCAAAAGCGAATTTCCAACTGTTGAGGATTTTGAGCGTGAATTTCCATCTCTGTGTTTTGCCCTGGCAACTGGTGTTGGTAAAACAAGGCTAATGGGTGCGTTCATTGCCTATTTGCACCTTTCTAAGGGTATTAGGCACTTTTTCGTTCTTGCGCCAAACCTTACGATTTATAACAAGTTGATTGCTGATTTTACTCCAAACACTCCGAAATATGTGTTTCAAGGAATTTCAGAGTTTGCTTTAAATCCACCACTTTTAATTACAGGTGATACTTACGAAAGAGTTCGCAATGTAAGCAATGATTTATTCGGTGATGTATCAATAAATATTTTCAATATTTCAAAAATTAACAGCGAAGTTCGTGGTGGTAAAGCTCCTAGAATCAAACGCCTGTCTGAATATCTTGGTGAAAGCTACTTTGAATATCTTTCAAAGTTAGATGACTTAGTTATTCTGATGGATGAATCTCACCGCTATCGTGCAAGCGCTGGTATCAAAGCCATCAATGAACTTAACCCTGTTCTTGGTTTGGAGCTTACAGCAACGCCTCAAATTGAAGCTGGTAGCAAACAAATTCCGTTTAAAAATGTGATATTCAGCTATCCATTATTCAGGGCAATGGAAGATGGCTTTGTTAAAGAGCCAGCTGTTGCAACTCGTGAAAATTTTGATGCAAAAAACTATTCAGAAGATCAGCTTGAAAGACTTAAACTTGAAGATGGTATTCGCATTCACGAAACAGTTAAAACTGAGCTTAAGGTTTATTCTGATAATAACGATAAATCATATGTTAAGCCATTTATGATGGTTATTGCAAAAGACACCACTCACGCTGGAGCTATTGAAGCCTTTATCAAAAGTGATGAGTTCTTCCAAGGGCGTTATAAAGACAGGGTTATTACAGTTCACTCTTCTCAAACAGGTGAAGAAAAAGACGAAAATGTTCAGCGTTTACTTTCAGTGGAAGATCCGAAAGAGCCAACGGAAATTGTTATCCATGTTAACATGCTAAAAGAAGGCTGGGATGTTACCAACCTATACACTATCGTCCCTTTAAGAACGGCAAATTCTCGTACACTGGTGGAGCAATCTATTGGTCGTGGTCTTCGCTTGCCATATGGCAAACGCACAGGCGTAAAAGCCGTTGATAGGCTAACTATTGTTGCTCATGATAAATTTGACGAGATTATTCAGGAAGCTAACAGGAAAGATTCTATCGTATTTACTGGTATCGTTATTGGTAAGGATATCTCTCTTACGCCGAAAAAAGCTATTGAGATTCGTTCAAACCTTGATGCTATTATTGGAAATAATGTTATTGCAGATATGCCAGAAGAGCTTTTTGAAGCAGCAGCTGGTGGGCAAAAAGCAAAGCCAGTTGTTCAAGAGCTTAAGTTTAATGAAGAAGAGAAGAAAGTTGCTAAGGCAACTATGGAAATAATCAAATCTTTTGAGAGGCTTCCTACTTCAAAAAGTTTAATGGAAAAGTCAGTTCAATTCCAAATAGTTCAGCAAGTTCAAGAAAAAGTCGCTCCCGTTCAAGCTGAGATGGATGTTGTTAAAGATAAAGTTGATGTTGAAGAAACCGTTAGAAAAACCATTGAAGCGTTTATTCAAAACACCATCGATATTCCAAGAATTATTATCACTCCTGTTGGAACTAAAAGCTATAGTTTTGACTCGTTCAAGCTAGATACTTCTGGTATTGGTAGATACAACCCCGTTGATCAGCAAATTCTTATCCAGCACCTTAGAACCGCTGAAAGAGAGCAACTGCAAAGCGATAGAATCACTTTTGAAGAAGATCGCCTAGAAGATTATATCGTAGCTGCCCTTATTGATTTTGATGATATTTCCTATGATGACCACGCTGATATTCTCTACGAACTATCTTCTCAAATTGTTGCTTATATCAAGTCATACCTAACAGATGAGCAAGACATTCTAAATGTTCTGCAGTTCTACAGAAAGGAAATGGCAAGAGTTATTCACGCACAAATGCAAGCTCATTACAGGCGTGGTGCAACAGAATTTAAAGCTACAGTAAGCAAAGGCTTTGAAAGACCAAAAATTTCTAGCGTTTCCTATGACTCCTCTGAAAAACTTAGATATTTCAGAAACACAGTTGATGATAGAAACTTAATCAGAGGGATGCTTTTCCAAGGCTTTAGCAAGTGCTTATATCCGATCCAAAAATTCCATTCAGATACTGAACGCTTATTTGCAGTTCTGCTTGAAGATGAGCCGAGTGTTATAAAATGGTTCAAGCCAGCTAGAGAAGATTTCAAAATTTTCTATTCTGGCGACAGCACCTACGAACCAGATTTCGTAGTTGAAACCAGCAAAGAAAAACTAATCTGCGAGCCAAAGAGAGATATTGATATTGGTTCTGAAGAAGTAAAAGAAAAAGCTGAAGCCGCAATCAAGTGGTGTGAAGCCGCTACCAACCACGAACTTGAACATGGCGGCAAGCCGTGGTGTTATGTTCTGATCCCTCACACGGAAATCAAGCCAAGCGCAAGCCTAAGTGGATTGGTTAACAGGTTTTATAAAAAATAACAGTTGCCTTAGTTTTTTATAAAAGGGATGGCGGGAGAAAAATAAATCTCTATGCCATCGGATAGAATAAGAAAATTAAATGACCAATTCAGGAGCACTTTATCAGGTGGAATGGTTGCATTAACTGAAGGTATTTCCTGCCTTTGCTCTACGCTTAAATTTGAAATCCTGTGTGAAGTTCAATGCTATAATAAGTTTGATAAAGGTAATGACCCTTATGGAGAGCATGATTTTGGCTCATTTAAACATCCGATAGCGGGAAAAATATTCTGGAAAATTGATTATTATAATCTTGATATGAAATATCATTCAGAAGATCCCGCTGACCCAAGAAAAACTAAAAGAGTTTTGACAATTATGCTGGCTGAGGAGTACTAGGATTCTAATATAAAAATATGCATTGCTAACATATACATAGATACTATCATAATTTCATTGCATTTATACAAATAGTCAGAGTATTTCATGGCTTTCCAATTTCCTTCATCTCCAGATCTATATTCAATAATATTAGTATCATTTGTTAAACGTATAGCGCCATGATGAGAAGAGTTTCTAATAGTAGAATCAATACACTCATGTAACTCTTTAAAAACTAGATTATTAATAAAAGGGTTTGCTCTATTTGCTTTCTTTAATGTTAGGTATTTTTTTAAATCCATAGATTCAAATATATCATAAGGTCTATTATTGTATATGTTATTAAGGCATGCAGGAATAATGTAGTTTGCTGATACATATTCAAATAAATTTCCATAAAACATTTTTACTAGATTGAAATCTTTTGATGAAGCATGCATTTTTTGAGAAATTGCCTTATCTTTAGTTACATAAAGTAAAAGTTGATTAAATTGATCATACCCCTGAACATATTCATTTAAATTTGAGATATGCTTATTCATAATATCGTAGGAGTAATTTTTAATTAAATCCTCTTTAAAGCGTTGATATTCATTTGCATGGCTCTTTTTTAATTCAGATATAAATTCAAATAACTTTTTTAAGTATCTATTTTTTTTACCTAGAAACATGTTGATTAGAATAAGAGT
>DQGZ01000160.1 GCA_003531345.1 Alphaproteobacteria bacterium
AAATTGACTTGATGTATAATATATCATTTTCCTTAGTACCCGCATTTATAACGGCACTAAAATGACTGGATGAAAATTTAGTTATTATAAGGTCATCAATTATACCGCCACGCTCATTGAGCAGAACTGTATATTTTGCCTGATTGATATTGCATTTTTCAAAATTAGTTGGAGTTATTTTTGAAACAAAATCAGAAGCGCCACTGCCACGAATATCAATTTGCCCCATGTGAGAAACGTCAAATATCCCACAGCTTTCACGCACCCAGTTATGCTCCGCCAATATGCCTGCTTTATATTGTATGGGCATATTGTAGCCAGCAAAATCAACCAGCTTTGCACCTAGCTTTACATGTTCATTATTTAGTGCCGTTGTTTTCATTTTAAGTCAGTTGTTAGTATTAGCGTTCAGTATTAGTAATCACTAGCCAGTTACCGCAGGAATTTCAAATATAAATTTCATTCCTTTGCCATCTTCTGATTCTGCCAGTATATAGCCTGAGTGCATTTCAATTATTCTTTTAGCCAGATAAAGCCCCAAACCTGTGCCAGATGAATTATCAGAATTTATATTATAGAACTGGTCAAAGATAAAATGCAGGTCTTCTTTAGGCATTCCTTTGCCGTGGCTTATTATCTCAAAATAGATATTCTTATTTTTATTATAGGCGAATATTTCAAGCTCAGTATCTTTGGCGGACATTGCAACCGAGTTTGCCACCAATGAGGTAATTACCTGCTGTAACCGCTCCTTGTCTGCTTTTGCAAGGTTTATCGGCTGAAGTATATTATATTTTACTGATAAATGCCTCCTTGCCGCCTCTTTTTCAATTTCACCCTTAATCTCATCCAGCGCCTGCCCGACAGAGAAGCTTGTGATGTTAAGGTGCATATAACCCGCATCAATTGATGATACATCAATAATATTATCAATTAACTGCTTTAATTTTACCGAAGAGTCAAAAATACCTTTAAGATACTCTTTTGATTTTTCATTAAGCTCACAGACCATTCCCATAAGCATTATCTCAGAAAAGCCCATGATGGATGTGAGTGGAGAGCGCAACTCATAAGATACATTATTAAGGAAGTTGGTTTTCATCAGGTCAGCTTCTTCATATGCCTTTTTTTCTGCCCGAAGGGATTTTTCAACATTTTCCTTATCAGTTATGTCATCATAGGTAAGCAGGGTTCCACCATCAGGAAGTGGCATGAAGCGCTGCATAAGCACTATTTCATCGGCACGCACTATTTTATTTTCTATTACACTACGGGAAAGAAGATATTCTGAAAATCTCTGCTTAAACTCATCAAAACCTGCTTCATTAAGCAATATTTTCTCTTCTTTTAGCAATTCCGTATAATGAGGCTCCGTTTTCAACAGGCTATTATGGTGCCCCCATATATTCTCATAAACAGGGTTAAACAGGCGCAACCTACCATTTTCTCCGAACACCGCTACTGCCTCTGATAAATTATCCAGTGTCTGCTTCTGTACTGAAAGCAGCGTATTATAATTACGCTCAAGATTCACCTGAGCCGTCATATCCTCATAATGAAAAAGTAACCCACGCTGTTGATATGGTATCACTACAACTTTTAGGTAAGTGCCATCAGGTAGGTGATAATATTCCTCCTTCTTGTTTATAAGCTCATTGAACATATTCAAATTTTGCTTTTTGAATGAAACAAAATCAGCCTGTTCGGGCAACATTCTTTTCTCCCTTAAATTTTCTAGTATATCGCCATATGTCGGCGACCTATCAAGCCAGTCCTTATCAAGCTTGAAGAGGTTTACAAATGATTTATTGAAATATTCCAGCTTCTGGTTGGCATCATAAATCGCCACAGCAGAAGCAAGTGATTCAAGCAGCTTATTCTGCAATTCAACATTGCTTTTCAGACGCTCTCTGGTAACTTGCAACTCATTAAAATTGAGGGCAAAACCTATCGTACCTGACTTGGTATTATAGCCTAAAGTTTTATTGATAACGGGAATTTCTACTATCTGAGAAAGTGTTTTAGAACCATTAATAAGTATATTCTGCTCCTGCACTTGAGGGTTACCAGTTTTTAGCGCCTTTGATGCAAAATCCTTTGCGGTTTTAAACAGCTCTATATTTCTACTACCTATTACATCATTCCTTATTTCCCCCGTTACCTCGCAGAACCTTGAGTTACAGTAAATAATATTCAAATCTTTATCACGCTGCCAGATGGGAAAAGTTATTTCATCAAGAAGGTTGGCAAATGTTTTCAATTCATTTTCATAAGTTGCTCTGAGCTTGCTTTGAAATTTTGAGTCCCTGTCCAGCTTTTTGTAGAGCGCCTTGTATTTATCTGCACGGTAAGCTTCAACCAGATAAAGCACTATAACGCCTAAGAGTATCAACAGAAAAGACAACAATACCACTATATTAAATATGCCATGGTCTGCAGGTGAAAGAACCGCTAAGCTATTTAATTTTTCCAGCATGTTATATTATAGAGGTTTTTAATTTTTCAATAACACGATAGTAATTTTTTATTATTTTGTAAGTGAAATTTTATTCCAGCAATTTTCTTTTTATTGCCTGCAATGCGAACAGGTAATTTTCAAAAGAGAATGGGCTGTACTTTATGTATATTACCTCACTTTTATCATTAGGCATCACCAGCATTCTTCCCCATTCATCCTTATTTAGCAACAGCCTGTTACCTTTATCATCATACGCCTTATACAACGCACGATGCAGAAGATTTACAATTATCTGCTTGCCACGGCTTATTTCATTGAGATAAATCACCGCGCCCTGCTGGTTGAACTTATGTTTAAGCATAACTTTTATATCATTATAATAAAAGAATGCCTTGGGGTCTGCGTTGGGGAACCTGAATATTTCAACATATTTATTTTTATATACCGATTTCAAATATGGCTGGATAACTGGCATTATTCTGGTAAAATCAATAAGAGACGCCCTACTATCTGTTTGATACAGATCCGCAAGATCGTTACATTTCACCACATAATTTATCCCGAATTTCTCCAGCGCTGCAACGGGGGTGTCTACCAGCCTTCTTAACGCCATTCTCACCTCCTCACTGCCCGCCATTAGATAGTCATTATACCCCCTGAATGCCTCAAGCCTATAATAAGCTGGATAGTTATTATTCAATGAATTGACGTGGTTAATATTACTGCACCCCCCCTCTTTACCTGTTCCTCTTGGGCGCTCCAGCGAAGCGGTAATGAAGCGGCTATTTTCCAGTATTGCTGTTTCATCAGACAGTGCAGGATAAGGTTTTTCTGTAGGGTAAGTATAAAAGAAATTATTATTCATGCTTACATTATAGTGATTATAGATAAGCAATGTAAGGTTAAGCGCGCCTAATAAAAAACCATATTTATATCTTTTAAGCACAATGCAAGCAGCAACTATAGAGAAGAATGAAACAAATATCAGGAATTTATAGGCGTGGGTGAATTTATTAAAGAACGGCAGTGAGTGAAATGCCTCGTATATTATACCATACCTGCCTAATGATAATGTAAAGGTAAGAAGCAGCAACAGAAAAAACACCCTTGCCTCCTTATAAAAATATGAAATAAGCGCAACTAGAATGAATATCGCACCGTTATAGCAATAGATAGAATAATTGGGTAACATCAATGCCCTTATACCGCCTGCATCTATCAAAGCTGCCCAGCTGCTGCCATAGCGCTCAATATTTTCAATGGTCATTATCTGCGCTAAAAATAAAGGGAAAATTATCAGTGCAATTAAAATATAATTTAATGAAAGCTTTGGTATTGCTTTAATGAACTCCATCACGCTGTTACTTGAGAAAAAAAAGAACAGACCAGAAAGTATCAATGTATATATCCACATCTGGGCGTTGCCCATATAGAAGAATGCACCCGATGCCAGCGCCATATAGAGCAGATTTTTATAAGTTCTCTCCCTAAAAAAACAGAGGGTCATATAAAATATCAGGGGAATGAAAAAAGCTGTAGGAAGCATGTAATACCAGTTTTTTGACATTCCTATAACAGGGCAGCTTATAACAAAACTAAGCGCACCGAACATGGCGTTACTCCTGTCTACCTCCAGCTTACTGAGAAATTTATACATCATCAGAAAGCCAGCGGAAAGGTTTACGATTGCGTATATCTCAATGGTGTAAAACGCCTCAAAGAATATTGAAGCTATTATATAGCAGATGTAAAGAACTGGGCTGAGTATTGAATAAGTGCCTAGTGAAGTAGTTGGGTAGCCCATGTAAATGGCAGGACTTATAGTTGGAAAAATTCCGTCATTAAGCGCCTGATAAGCTTCAATAATAACTGGCAGGAACTGATGAAAATTATCATCACAGGTGAAGAAAAACGGAATGTATATTTGCAGAAAGCCTATGAAGGTAAATAATATGAACAAGCCAAGACCAACATTAAAATAAGGCTGCTTAAAAATTTTATTTATAACCATAGCACTGTTAGCAAAGTTTTATGAATAATGACGTTAGCAGTTTGAAAAATATGCAAAATACTATTTGCAACAAGTCCAATTACTAAAGAGGTCTATAAAAGTATACCATTTAAACTATCATACTGGCAATTCTGCCAGCTTCATCAAGCCTGTCGCAACCATATTCAGTTTCAGGCGTTTCAAAGTCAATTGCGTAACCACCTCTTATAAGCTCCTCTAGCAATGGAACATACTGAAACCCAAGTTCCTGCGGCCTGAATATACGCACCTTTTTTCCTGCGCTGCAAGCCTCACTCATCATGCGAACACTGTCACCAGTAACTATCACTTCTTCCGCAAGGTGAAGGAAAATATCATAGGGGTTATCATATTCTCGTATCTTATAATCATAGATGAAATGCGGCACTTTTATTACCTCCCTGAAGCCACGCAACGCCGTGAATTCCGTTCTTTTACTGGTTGAGATAAGGGCAGTACCGCCCTTCCTGCCAATAATATAATTGAGCTTTTCTGCCAGTTTTCTTCCGTCCTGCTCCTCAACATTTCCACCAACATGCTTGCCACCTATCATCACCGCTATGAAGGGTGCTTTTAGGTTTTTCTTGCGCAGATATTCAAACGCTTTTGACTTTTCCAAATCCTGCTTGGCTTTTTCCAGCACCTTATCATTAATATAATTTATCAGCCCGATGGTGCTTATCACCCTGCCATCTACCTTATATGGCTCATAGGAGGGTAGGATTATATAGTCAAAATCCTTGTGGTTTTTCTGTGGATCAAGAATTTGCACAATGGCAGTTTTACCGCCTGAGCGTGCCTTAATGCCAAGCAAAGTATCCGCAACGCCCATTCTAGCGCCAATAGCA
>DQGZ01000235.1 GCA_003531345.1 Alphaproteobacteria bacterium
ATTGCCAACTATTATTATAGGGTTCTTAGCAGCTTTTAATTTTTCTGAAAAAGGGTGTTTTTCATTTAAAATATCCTCTATTAGCCCACTATCTTGACCCAAGAATTCATATTTATACGTCAAATCAACCTGAGTTCCAATCAAAGCAACTGGAAGGTTTTTTGCTACCACCACTTTTCTGATACGTGCATTTACCAGAGGAGCTTCATAACGTGGATTAGAGCCGATTATTAATACAAGGTCTGCCTGCTCAATTCCAGCTATACTAGTATTAAAAATGTAAGATGCACGGTTTAGGGGGTCATACATTGCACCGTCCTGCCTGCAATCATAATTTTTTATATTTAGCTCATCTAGTAGTTTTTTAAGTGCATAAATACCCTCAACATCAACAAGGTCACCTGCTATTGCTGCAACCTTTTCAGGGCGCACCTTTTTAAGCACCACCGCAACTTCATGTATTGCTTCATTCCAGCTCGCTTCTACCAACTTACCATCTCGGCTTATATAAGGCTTGTCCAAACGCTGATTTTTCAACCCTTCATAGCCATATCTGGTTTTATCTGAAATCCATTCTTCATTTATCTCCTCATTGACACTTGGCAGAATTCTTAACACCTCATTGCCACGGGAATCAATACGGATATTACTGCCTACTGCATCAAGCACGTCAATTGTTTCGGTTTTTTTAAGCTCCCACGGTCTTGCCTTATAAGCATATGGTTTTGATGTAAGTGCACCAACTGGGCAAAGGTCAATTATATTACCCGAAAGTTCAGATGATAAACCTTTTTCAATATAAGTTCCTACTTCCATATGCTCTCCGCGAGAAGTTGCACCAAGCTCAGGAACGCCTGCAATTTCTTCCATAAAACGCACACAGCGAGTGCAGTGGATGCAACGGGTCATCTGGGTTTTAACAATCGGCCCCATATACTTATCTTTCACGGCCCTTTTATGCTCGTCAAAACGAGATTTCCCACGCCCGTAAGCCACTGACTGATCCTGTAAATCACACTCACCAGCCTGATCACATATTGGACAATCCAGCGGGTGGTTCATCAGTAAAAACTCCATTACGCCTTCACGTGCTTTTTTAACCATTGGGGAATTGGTGATTATCTTCATACCCTCAGCAGCAGGCATAGCACATGAGGCGGCAGGCTTTGGTGGTCCAGGCTGAATTTCAACCAAGCACATACGGCAATTGCCAGCAATTTTTAAGCGTTCATGATAACAAAAACGGGGAATCTCTTCGCCAGCAAGCTCTGCCACCTGCAAGGCGGTCATACCTTTTTCAAATTCTATCTCTTTACCATTTACGGTTGCTTTAGGCATCTAACAGCTATTAATTATATAAGCAAAATTTAACAGGTTTTGTTATATAACAATAATTTATAATTGCGCAATGATTTTGGTTTTGAGAACTATTTTTTATATTAATTTTTGACTTCCTTCTGTCTTCTGCTAATTCTGTCTTTATCCTAACTTCTTTTCATAGGTTATGAGGTCGCCACTAAACTCAACTAATGGTGCGGATAAGAGGACTCGAACCTCCACTCCCTTGCGGGTCTAGTACCTGAAACTAGTGCGTCTACCAATTCCGCCATATCCGCATATTATGGCTGCTAGCTACCTGAATTTTATGAGATGTCAAATTTTCTAGTCCGCCTGTAACAAAATTATGGTAGAAACTAACTTTCTATATTTGCTATGTTAACAAATAAAGGATAAATGGCGCACCCGGCGGGATTCGAACCCACAACCTTAAGTACCGGAAACTTATGCTCTATCCAGTTGAGCTACGGATGCTTATGTAGTATGGATAGCGAAAAATAATTTAAAATAAATGCAAATTAAAAAAAACAGTGAAAAAGAAAAATTAAGAGTAGTAGTTTTATACTCTGCAGGTCATTTAGGAAGTTCCGTAGCGCTCAACCTTTTGAGAAAAATGCCTGAAATAAATATAGTTGGTATAGTGCGTGGAGACCCAGCTCCTTTAACTTTTTCTGGTATTATAAAAAGCTTAAGAAGGGTAAAAAAAATAGGCATAAGCTTTGGCTTTTTATTGGCATGGCAGCGGTTTACACAATTTTTGATCTTTTATTTACTGGCGCCAGCAATAAATTCCAGACATTTGAAATCAGGCTGGCAAATAAGCAAGAACCTTGGAATACCTAGTTTTAGTACGGATAACATTAACAGTGATGCTTCACAGAACTTTATAATGACTATCAAGCCTGACATTATAATATCTACTTATTTTAACCAGATACTGAAAAAAAACATTTTAGATATTCCCCAAATTGGGTCAATCAATCTTCATCCTGGAATTTTGCCAGAATATAAAGGGGCTTTTGTGTATTTCTGGGCATTAAGGAATCATGAAAAACAGACTGGCGTTACTATCCACTGGATGGATGAAGGTGTTGATACAGGTGATATTATTGTAAAAAAGAATTTTGATATTCTTACTGGTGATACTCAACAGCAAATTGTTGTTAAGTCTGCTATTTGCGGTGCAAGGCAACTTCAGCAGGTCTTCCGAAAAATTGATACCATAAATAATCTTAATGAAAAAAAACTTCTAGAAGAGCAAAATAGCTACTACAGGTTTCCTGAAAAGTCAGACTATAAGGAGTATAGGAAAATAAGAAGATTTTTCAGAACCAGAAATATTCTTTACCTTATTCTACGACGCCCTTTACGGAAGCTTATCTTATTGAAATTCAGAAAAAGACTCTAGGATTCTTTTTTTATCTATCTTCGTATATCTTTGCGTTGTTGATATATTGCTGTGTCCTAGCAATTCCTGAATTGAAAGTATATCCCCGCTGTTTGAAAGCAAATGGGTAGCAAAACTGTGCCTGAATGCGTGAGGCGTTGTTCCCTCTTCAAACCCTAATGAGTTCTTTAATATACGAACAACTTTCTGAAATACTGCAGGGTCAAGTTTCTTTCCTTGCTTTCCCAAGAATACAAATCCCTCACTATGCTGCTTATTTGTATAAGGGCAAAGTTCGATCAGGCTTAGCATATCTTCCCTTACCTCATCAAGCAGTGGAACTATCCGCTCCTTATTACCTTTACCTTTTATGCGTAAAAATTTGTTATCCAACTCACCTATTGTTACATTCAATGCTTCACTTATCCTTAACCCAGAAGAATATATCAACTTCAAAAGCACTTTATCCCTAAAACCTGCCCAGGATTCTTGATTTTTCTTGGTAAGCTCAATGCTGCATATTTCCTCTATCGCTTTAAAGGTAGAAGTTATATCCAGTGCTCTTGGTAATGGCTTGTTGAACTTGGGGGTCTTTATCAGAAAAGCTACTTCGTTTTTTTCAATGGGGTCAGTTGAATTATAAAATTAGATCGGAAGAGCAC
>DQGZ01000182.1 GCA_003531345.1 Alphaproteobacteria bacterium
TCTGGTCCGCTAAGTATTCATCCAATGTTTAGAAAGGGTGCGGGTATAAGCAAGATTGAGATAACCAGTGTTATATCGTTTGGAAATATCGTCACAAACATTCTAGAAGAGTTAAAGTACCGACTTGGGGAGTGCATAAACAGAAAAACTCCAACCCCAGTTAATCTAGAAGACAAACCAAAAGAAGCTGCCATATTTTTTAGAGATCAGGCCAATATAGCAAAAGGACCAATAGATAACCTAACAAAAATTGCCGAAGAGCAGGGTTTTATTGTTGTTAATACTAATTTTGGTAACGAATCTATAGATGGCTTTACCATGTCAGATAAAAATATTTCATATATATTTATTAATTCACTAAAATCATCTGACAGGCAGAGATTTACTCTTGCTCATGAGATAGGTCACAACATTATGCATGAAAAGCCTAACTCCAATATGGAGAAGGAGGCCAATGATTTTGCTTCTGAATTATTACTTCCAAGCGAAGAATTGAAATCAGAAATTGGCGTGGATTTAAACCTGTATAGATTAGCAGAATTAAAGCAAAAATGGAAAGTTTCTATGGCTGCTATTTTGATGGCGGCAGGAAGTAGAGGTTACATAGAAAAAAATAAATCTGATTATTTGTGGAAAGAGCTAAGCGCTAGGGGTTTTAGAAGAAAAGAGCCTTCTTCATTAGATTTTTCAGTAGAAAAGCCAAGCGTGGTGGCAAGCTTGATAGAAAAATTCAATAAAAATTTTCAAAAAAATATTCTTGAGGATAGTTTTGAAGTTTTTGGAATAGAAAAAAATGAATTCAACAGGATGTTGGGAATGAATTAATATGGTGAATTAAAGAAATTTGAGGTGAGCAAATTTGCAATATACTCAAAAGTAGGATGGTAAGATAAATGACTTTTCTTACCATCCGAAGGAACTGATAGAGTTACTATAAGATCCCCTTGCAATGTTTCTTATAGCTTGATTCTAGCAGTTCTCAACAAAAAAGTCTACAACTCTAATTTTTGGAGGTCATTATGACTACTAATGGTAGCAATAATGATACCAAGTCGTACCGTTATGTTGCGTTTATTACGCTAAAAAACGGAAGGGTAATTTATGCCCGCGACTATGGTAAAAAGGCGTTTAGAATAGAAGTTTAACTTATAATCTAAACGCTCGGAAGTGGTCAGCTAAATTGTTGCCCACTTCCATTATCTTACTAATAACTCAAAATTACATAACTATGTCTAAAAAAACTTTTACACCTGGAAGTAAAGCTCCTAATTCAGGTCAATATGAGATGGTAAATACTAACGGTAATAAAGTTGGTGTTGAAAGAACCGTTACTAAAGGTGAACCATTGCCACCTACTACTAAAAAAGGTTGGGAGTATGTATTAGTTGATAAAACTAAACATTAAGCCATAACAAATTCAACACTTTGTACTAAAATTTATGAAGTGTTGAATTTTTGGTTGTATAAATTGTTCTTGGCGGATATTTTAAATTTATGAATAAAAAGCTAGGAAAATTAGAAAGGGTTGAGTTGCGTAATATATGGAGCACCGAAGATGGTGACTTCACCCCTTGGCTTGCGAAAAAAGAAAATATTGAAATTCTTGGTGATGCAATTGGTATTGAGCTAGAAGTTGAAGCTCAAGAAAAAGATGTTGGTCCGTTCAGGGCAGATATTTTATGCCGTAATATTGCTGACGATTCTTTTGTTTTAATTGAAAATCAGATCGAGAAAACTGATCATAAACATCTTGGCCAGCTTTTAACTTATGCTGCAGGTTTGCAAACTGTAACCATCATATGGGTTGCTTCAAAGTTTACTGAAGAACATCGTGCTGCTCTTGATTGGCTTAACGGAATAACCAGCGAAAATTTTAGATTCTTTGGCTTGGAAGTTGAACTTTGGCAAATTGATGATTCAGCACCAGCACCAAAATTTAATATTGTTTCTCAGCCGAATGATTGGTCAAAATATGTAAGTTCAGCAGCTAGAAATATCAGCAATGCTGAAAATTCTGAAACCAAGCAAATGCAATATAAGTTCTGGACGAAATTTTCAGAATATCTAAAAGAAACAGGCTCAAAAATGAAGCCACAACGCCCTGGCTACCAACACTGGTTAACTTTTACTGTTGGCAGAAGCTACTTCCATATAAACGCACTATTAAGCACCAGAGAGGAACGAATTGGCGTTGATTTGTATTTAGGCGAACCTGAATATGCCAAGCATTTCTTTAATATTTTAAAGGAAGACAAAGAAAAAATTGAAGCAGAAATTGGTTCGGCGTTAGATTGGAAAGAGCTACCTGAAAAAAGAGCCTCTAGAATCATTTTAACATCTGATATGAACCCATCAGATGAATCAAATTGGAGCAGCCAATTTAAATGGCTGAAAGACACTTTAGAAAAGTTTGATTCAGCATTTAGAAACCGCATTAAAAATCTTGAATACCCAGCTTAGGAAAATATTTTAACACAGTCCTTATATTTATAACTTCATCCAGCTGTAATTTAACCTAAAAATGATTGACATATCTGATAGTATATGGTGTTAATCAACACTATGAATTTAAAAAAATACATAAAACCAATTTTTTATTTTGCGGTTGTTGCATTTATTTTATCCAGCACTCAAGGTTATTTTGAAGTTTTTAAGCCTTCTTGTAAAAATTGTCATCATTCTGATAAAACACAAAAAAATAAGTATTCTGATAGTTTAAAAACAGCTTCAAAATATAATAAGCACAATAAATCAGACGATTGCTGTGAACAGAATTGTCACTGTTGTCATCACTCGCATTCGGTTCTTTCTTTCAATAACTTGAATTCGTTAAATTTTAATTTTTTAGACGCTAAGTTTGTTATTTACCAATCCTCACAAATTACAAAATTCAAATCATCTCCCCTTCTTGAGCCACCTTCCATTTCTTAAAGCACAATAATAATATTTGTTGCTTGATGGGCTTTAATGTCCTTCGGCGTTCTTTAATGCTTTAAGAAATTCCTATGAAACATCGTATAATTTTGATGGCAAGTGCTTTAACGCTTGTCTGTAGCTCTAATTTAATTTTACCGACACAAACCCTAGCTAATAATATAAAACAAGCTGATAATAATACATTTCAGCAAAAATACAGCTTAGATGAGGTAATAAAAAGAGTTTTAAGTAATTCACCAACCTTAAAATCTCAGAGGGCAGAAACATTTGCTACTGAGGGTGAGTATAAACAGTCCCGAAGTTATGTTAATCCCCAGGCTACTATAGAGGCTGAGGATTTTGAAGGTAATGGTATTTATAAGGGGTATAATTCTGCACAAACCACATATGGAATTTCACAGCAAGTTTTAGTTGGTGGAAAATATAGTGCAAAAATCAGGGCTTCAGAACAAGGTGTAAAACTTGCTTACAACAAGTTTGAAATTGCAAAGCTGGAACTGATAAAAACTACTAAAATTGCTTATGCTGAAGCAGTATCTGCAAGTGAAAACTTAAAGATTGCCAAAGAGCAAAAAAAACTGGCAGAGCAAGTTTTAACAAATGTTACCAAAAGAGTGAATGCAGCAGCAGAGCCAGCCTTTCAAAAAAGCAAAGCAGAGGTTACTTTATCAAACGCAAAAATAGAACTACAACAGGCTGAAAGAGAAGCCATAATTGCTAAAAATAATCTAGCACAGTTATGGGGGGATAATAATTCTGATTATGAATTATCAACTGATAATTTCTGGAAATATGAAGA
>DQGZ01000223.1 GCA_003531345.1 Alphaproteobacteria bacterium
AAAACATGCGAAGCATACAAAGCTTTAGCTTTGTTACTTTAACAGTGTCAAATTCATGTAATATATGTAATTTAGGAAGCTACTTATTATAACACTCTGTTATTAAAAGACTTTTGAGTGATTAAACATTACTAGAAATATTACCTAATTTTTTTATGGTAATATATTTTAAGTGAAATATAAAAGCTTACACAGACGAGCCCTAAGCGCTCACATAATAAATTCCACATAAACACTAGTATTTGCCTTGTTCTAAGGCCTTTAGCCTATGGCGAAATAGTGTGAGTTATAAATACTTTCAGCAACTAAAGAAGAACTAGTATGACTGAAAGTAACAATAAAATTTCTACATTCTTAACGGAAGATCAAACCTGTAAATTACTGAGCTTGAATAAATCTACTTTGCGTAGATGGCGGATTCTTAAGAAAAATCTGCCGTTTGTAAAGATGGGCAGACATGTGAGGTATAGGTATGAAGATCTAAAAGCCTTCATCAATAACAACATCAACTAAACTTGGACAGGCGGATTATACCACATAACCGCCTGCCTATTCAACTGCGAGGAAAACATGCAATCGAATTCAGAGAAATTTAGCCAGTATATGGCTTCTAAAGGTATTTATCATGAAGGTTTAATAATCTCCGACAATAAATTCCACAGATGGAACAAAGCAAAATTATGGTACATCTTTAACGAAACTTATGGTGCTTTCGGCAATTGGTCCACCGGGGAGAAATATAGTTGGTCTATCAATGATTCTGGAGATGTTAAAGTTTCTAAAAAACTTCAGGAGAAAGCTATTTCAGCAACTTCAGAAACTGAAAATAAGATATCAAAGCAAAATGATGCAGCCAGAGTAATGGCTAAAAGAATATTGGACAAGGCTGTTGCAGCAACTGATGACAATCCGTATCTACAATCGAAACAAGTTGGAAGTCACAACCTGTTACAAATCAATGATACTTTAGTTGTTCCAGCATATAGTGTTAATGGTGAAGTAACCACTATTCAATTCATTACAACTGATCAAAAGCGCTTTTTAAAAGGTGGTAAAAAGAGAGGGTCATTTTTTGTTTTTGGTAATCTGGAACAAGCAAAAGGTAAAAAAGTTTACATTGCTGAAGGTGTTGCAACCGCTGCAACTGTATATGAAGCTTCAGGCGATACAACTGTATGTGCCTTTGATGCTGGGAACATTGTAGCAGTGTGCGATGCATTGTTTTACAAACTTTCTGGTTGTGATGTTGTGATAGCAGCTGACAATGACCAATGGAAAGATACAAACACAGGAATTGAACAGGCGGAGATTGCAGCAGCAAAATATGGTTACAGTATTACCTACCCTGATTTCACATGGCTTGACGAAGCAACTAAACCTACCGACTTTAATGATCTGCAACAGTTAAGTGGGCTTGATAAAGTGAAGGAACAACTTCAGAATATTAAAACTATTACCAAACTTCCAGAAGGTTTTGAACTTAGAAAAGATGGGATCTATCATTCAGATAGGCTAGAATTCATGTTATCGAACTAAGTCGTTGAAATTAAATAATTTGGCTAGCGCAATGATATTGCCGTGCTGACATTTATGCTGTTCTTTGTGTATTTCTATGAATGCTTATCAGCAACTAAAGCGTCCCCAATAATTGTTATTTGAAGTCTTTATTATCTTACCATCTTAAATTCTATAGGTATTAGCGCATTTATTTTTCTTTTAGATTTTTTGAATCTCCATTTTTTTACTGCGTCTAAGGCTGATTTATCAAGAATTTCAAACCCACTAGATTTTTGAATTTTTACTCTTGAAACATTGCCATTTTTTAAAATTTCTATCGCTAGCAAAGCTTTTCCTTCCATACTTCTGCGCTTGGCAGATGCTGGATATTGGGGTGCAGGGTTATATAAATAATTCAAATTATTAGCTAAAATAAAAGGGGCGCTTCTGGTATTTTTTACTGAATTATTATTTTGAACACTTGATTTATTTTCTGCTGAGTTTTCTGGTGCTTTATTTTCTTTATTTACATTTTGTAAAGCAGATTTTTTTACAGTTAAAATCTGCTTTGTAACTTTTGCTTCTATTTCTGTATTTTGTAATGGCTTTTGCTGAGTTTTTTTTTCAACAAAATTTTCTATCTGCGGCAAGTGGATTAAAGATATTTGGGTAATATTTTTGTTATGTGTTGCGTTGTTTACAAAAAATATCGTAGCAAAAATAATTAACCCATGCACAACCATTGATACGGTAATTGGCATGTAGTTATTAAAAATATTTTTACTAGTTAGTATCATTATATTTTATTGTTTTTATTGGATCCCCAGTTTCGCTATCGCTTACTGAGCATGACTATAGAGAGATCTGCCATCTTCATCGAATGTAATGAAGCTGGAGATCAAAAACTTATAATACGCCTCACATTAATTTACTATAAATTACCTCTTAGCCCTCATTATTACCAATTCTCAGGAAATGGGGTAATCACCACTAGAACTCTAGCTTAACGCCAAACATTATTGAAAGCGGCAAGCCTGGCCTTACACCTGAAGGGCGTCTTGAAGAAATGTAAGTTTCATCAAGTAGGTTTTCAACTTTGGTATAAGCGGTTACATTTTTTGTTACATCATATTCTGCTGCTGCGTCAAACACCCAATGTGATTTTATAAGGTTTTCTGCTGGAATTGCACCTTTACCTGCTACACTTCGCATATCACCGGTATGTTTTGCGCCAACTGAAAAGCCCCATTGGTCGGTGTTAAATTCTGCTGCTAAATATAATTGGTCTTGCGCTATATATGGCAGCTCAAAGCCTTTTTGCACAGCTCCCCATTCATCAAAACTACTTACAAAACTACTTTGGAATTTTGCATTAGTGTAAGTATAAGTTGCCGAAAGCGGAATATTATAAGCCTTACTAAAACCCAATATTTGCGCAACATCATATTGCAACACTGTTTCTAAGCCACTAACTTTTACCTTACCACCATTAAAGGCATCACCAGTGCTGCTGCCGCCTGATGCTGCGGTTTCTCTGCCCAACAGGTTTTCATAATCAGTAAGGAATGTAAAAATTTCACCAATCCAATTATTTTTTGCAAATCTTGTTCCTAGTTCATAATTTATGCTTTTTTCTTCATCCGTAAAGCTTGCTGAAGTTGCGCTATTAGGAATGCTTGGCGGCGCAAAACCTTTGTGAACACCACCAACTAAACTTACATAATCATTTAGCTGATATGTTACGCCAACACCAGGAATTAAAACATTAATTTCATTTTCAAATGCTACTAAGTTTGTGCCTGTTCTGCTTGGGTCTACGGTTCCAAAATTTTGTGACTTTAAATTTATTTTCTCAAAACGCACACCAGGGTTAACCACCCATTTATTCCATGAAATTTCATTATTTAAAAATGTACTGATGGCTTTTGCACTGCTGATTTGGTTCCCACCACTGCCTGGGGCACCTGTGCTTACAATATTTGCAACACCATTTACCATGTCAAACCTGTCATCACGCTGGAACCTGTCTTCTTCGTCTCTGTGAAGGCGAACACCAAATTCAAGCTTATTTGCAATATCTGAAATATTATAATTATATGCAAGGTTTGATTGAATTCCGCGTGAAAGATATTCCCTTGCGCCATCACGAATTCCAAAAGTTCCGCCTGTTGTATTGCCTGATTTTATAGCATCAATATATGCTTGATTTGCTGATTGATTTGAAAATATTGCGCCGATACTTCTTGAAACACTTCCTATTCTAACACTTTCAAGCTTATACCAAGAACGCTCCATTGCCCTGTTATATATTGTTGTGTTTACAACCATATCTGGGTTAATTTCAAACAAATGGCTAAGCGCAACTTGGTTTGCGGCAACATCCATTTTATCTAGTTGGCTTGCGCCGTATCTTCTATTTGGTTTATTGTTGAAGTCTACATCTGTAAGCCCAAGGTAAGTTTCGTTTGAAACCTCATCATAAGTGCCGAATTTCAATTCAAATTCCTGATAGAAATCTTTGTCTGAAACTAGCCTTAACTTACCAAGAATATCTTTGGTGTCATAGCCTGTGCCTCTGGTTGTGAAATCAGTTTTTTTGAAGCCTTCAGTTTCACGATTAAAGGCGTTTAACATTAAGCCTATGTTATCTGTGCTTGTGCCTGTGGTTACGCCATATCTGTAAGTTTTGTTGTTACCAGCTTCTGCAATTATTTTTGCTGAATTTTCAAGCGGAATTGCTTTTGTAACTAAATTCAAAATTCCGTTAGTTGTTCTTGGTCCATATTTAACAGAACCTGAACCCTTTATAACTTCAATTGATTCCATTCTGTCCATATTCGGGAAATAATATGCACTTGGTGCTGCATATGGCGCTGGCGCTGCTAATATTCCATCTTCCATCAGAGTGATATCTGCACTGCGGTTTGACCTTCCGCCACGAATTGCAACATTGGGGCGCAAACCATAACCATCTTCTTCCTGAATTTGTACACCAGTAACTTCTTTTAACGCCCTGTTAATATCTGTATATTGGTGTTTTTCTAATTTTTCTTTTGAAACTATGGTTGCTGAACCTGCAATCTCTTTCCTTCTATCTTCTGTTCCGATAACTGTTACGGTATCAAGTATTAGGTTGTTTTCAGATTTATTTGCAAGTGATGATGATGCAAAACTTGATAAAATTATTGGCAGGCATGTTGCTATCAGAATTTTTTGTTTTCTCATGTTTGATTACAGCTTTTAATATAGACGATAATGATTATCATTACTGACGCATAGATACTTCTGAAATTTTAATTGTCAATGATAATTATTATCATTTAGATTTATAGGTTACTTATTCTACAAATTTTATATTATGGCGGTAATACCAGTTCGATTCCTGATAAAAATAGTAAAAGTTTATGTATGTTCGCTGAAAACCGCCTACAACCAGTGTTTTTGCTAGCATAATCGTCGGCATGATAATTTAAATAAAAACCCAATATCATTGTTTTTTAGAGACTTATGCTGGCGGCACTACAGCCGTCGGGGTCACCATTTCAAGCGTTTTCGCATATATTTCAATAGGTTATTGCGGGGTTAAATCCCTAAATTCTGATGGCATCTCACCAATAGCTAAGCCGGGGGGCTAATGTTTTTAGCAATTTAAAAATAGATGTCTTGAAAATTGCTATAATTTTAACAGTAGTATAGTTTAAAGATTAAAACATGCGAAGCATACAAAGCTTTAGCTTTGTTACTTTAACAGTATCAAATTCATGTAATATATGTAATTTAGGAAGCTACTTATTATAACACTCTGTTAGCTATGGCGATATAAAAACCTTAACTCATAATGCTGAAAAAGCTTTACTCGCTGATCAAAAACCTGACCCATTCAGAATATCCAGCTGGTCAAAATGTTTAAGCTTCAAATACCCGAAAGAATATTCAATCTATGATTCAAGGGCTGTGTATGCTTTAAATGCGCTGTTACATGATGTCGGGCTTGGCCAAGGAGAAAAATATTTCCCATCAGTTCCTGGCAGGAATAAAGCTCTAGCTGCATTTGATGTAACAACAATGATAAGGCTTGATGAGATCATGAAGAATGATGAAACCAAGAAAAACATGGTTGTTTACCTGAATGACAGGATAACAAACAAAAAAAGCAAAATGCCTGACTTAAACTTTTATGAAGCGGCAGAAGCATATCAGCCTTATAACAATTTATTGAAAGAAGTTAATAAACGGCTGTTTAAAAATGATAAGGACATTATAGCTAAATTTAAACAAAATCCTGTTGAGAACCTTACTGAATATCCTTTCATCACTGAAATGATCTTGTTCTATTTTGCTGATAAGAACATAGTTGAAAATCTGGTAAGCAATTACCCTCGTTACGCGAAAGCTAACTGATGAGATAATCAGAGTTATATCATAAGTTGCGAATTTCTGCACTTTCTAAAGGGCTTCCAGTATTATTGATTTCACAACTGATTATAATATATTCAACCTGAAGTATTTTATCATCAGTTGAGTTGTGCCTGAAAAGAAAACAAGATTTGATAAACAAAAAGCAAGTGAAAAGCTTTTTCAGCTGATGGCTATGCCTTCCGGCTTTGATAAAAAGATCCTGGAAAAATTTTACCACATCTCGGAAGAAGTTGAGTATGATGATACCAAATATAAAAAACACGATGCGTTCTTTAAAAACAAGTTCAGCAAAGACCTAGCATTCTTTATTGATTCATTAAAAGAAGACTTCAACCTTGTTCTGGTTGGAGCTTATTTGAGCTATCTTCCAAACTCCGTAACCTCTGTAGAGCTTGATGATACTTTATCAGTCTTAAGTAAAAAAATTGAAGATCTAAGCCGAAATATAATTTTACTTAACTCAACAATATCTGAAATCGTGTTTAGTTTGACGGAAAAAGAGGAGAATTTTTCTGCCTTTCTTGAAACTAAAACTAAACCGATATTCACTAACTATAGTCGTGAATATTCCTCTTATATCAGGAAAAGCCCTAAAGAATTCAATGATTCTATTATAAAAGATGATTTCCAGAAAAACCTTTATTCTGCTCTTCAATATCTGAAATACACAATTGATAATATAATAAACAATAAAGAGAAGCTGGTTGACCCTAACCTGCTAGAGAAAATCAAAGAGGAAAAAAACAAGGATTACTTCAACAAAATATCAGACCATCTAGTGCCTTATATCCGCAAGTATGAATATTTCAGTAAAATGAAAGATGTGGACTTTTTAGAATCATCAATAGCCCGGGATCTTCACACTAAAATGGTTATAGTATTTGGAGAGCTATATTTTTCGGAGCATATAAAAAAACTGACCTACAGAACAACCAGAGAGAAATATACAGTTCCAAGCTTCAAGAAACTAGTTAGTACAAAATCTTAGTCCTATATAGGCAACCCCAGCGTAAAGACAATCGCTTCAAATTTCATAATAACAGAACCAAGCCAAGAGGCAGTTAATCCGACCAAAGATTTCTCTGCCCCTTAAGCCTCCTGAATGGCCTTCAGGTTTAGTAACCATAAAAACGAGGTAATTATGGCAGGTACCCTATATACTGTCCTGAGCAATACCTTCTTTGTTAAAGATGGCAACAGGTTCGTCGAGGAAATTTCCAATTTTCCTTTCTATAACGAATTTGAGGTAATCCAAGACAAGGAAAACCCAGCAAGAATATCAATTTTCTACTGGGGAAGTAACTTTAAAGGTATTATTCCCTATAATCCCAATGCTGAATCCTATTACAGCGATATTCATTATAAAAGCAAAGAGCAGAACATAGAAATGTTCGGTGATTTTATTTCTGATCATTTGTGTAAGGGAGAAATCTTCAGGGTTGTGTCATGTTCTCACAGAATTGCTCTGTTCTGCGAATATGAAGAGTTCATAGTTTATAATGGTGAACATCACTACTTCCACTCTGGGCTTTATCTTACAGAGCCAAAAATCCAGTCCTTAAAGAACTTCATAAGCAGCAAGGGCGGAAATCTGGAAACATTCCGGGAAACTGATTTTTTAAAAAAACCTAATTAAAGGAGATATTATGAGGCCCGAAGGAAATTTTATGCGTACAAATGTTGTTAAATTAAAAAGCTTAAGTTTATTCACTACATTTTTAAAAAAATATCACCCCAACCTATTAAAATATATGGTTACTACACCTGATGGAGTTTATTTTTTTGCAAAAGATGAATTGAAAATCAGAATTATACCTGATGTAGAAACTCGAAAGAATTTATCTAGTGAAGAACTTTTGTTTTATCTGCAAAATTTTAAAAACTTTTTGCAAGATGATCAAATTCTACTTTCTTATGAGCCAGCTTTAATGGCTGACTTTATAATTGTAGTTGATCCAACAGCAAAAGACCCTTTTCTTACAACGGCGGACATGGTGTTATCTTTATCTACACCAGAAATAAAAAAGTTATTAAAGACTCATCTTGCAAAAAATGAGTTTACACCAACTCCACGATCTTCTTCATAGCATCAGAATCAAACTCAATATAAAGCTGAGTTGTGGATAGAGAGGAGTGTCCAGCCAAACGCTGGACATCTCTTAAAGACCCTCCTACAGAGCTTATTTTCTTAGCCGCATTAGTTATAAAAGTTCTTCTCCCTGAATGTGAAGATGCACCTTCAAACCCTAATTCCTGAAATAACCTGCAAAAAAAATTAACAATACTTGCTGAACTAACCTTCTCAGATCTCTCAGAATTAATAACATAGCGAGAATCTGAATATTTCCTTTCTGACCTCTGATACTCAATAAGCGCCTCTTTAAGCTCCTGTGAAAGCCAGATCTTCCTGCCAGAATTTCCTTTTGAAGCAACATTCTGTAATATCAGTGCATCCGCAACCTGGCCCTGACTATCACAAACCATACTCCAGGTTATATTGGCTATCTCTTTAGCTCGCAAACCAGCTTTTAAGGAAAGTAAAAATATAACTCTATTTCGTAAGGGATAGCGTGAGCCTTTTAAAAAATTAAGGGCTAATTTCTGTTGTTTGTCAGAAAGTATTTTAGCCTGTTTCTTGATCATCAGGTTTTCTTTTTCTTTCTTTCAGATTTTAGTTTTGCTTCTTGAGCCCTGGCAATTTTGTTTAAATTCCAGGCTTCCCAGGTTCTTAGTGCTGCCCTTTTATCTTGCAAAAATATGCAGGTTATTAATGCCACCTTCGCACACCACCAGCAGGCTTTTATAAGACCATTAATTATTTTGATTATAAGCAGCAAAATCCAGCCTATTACTTTAGCTGTAAAAATTATTGCAGCTTTTGTTCCGATTAATAATTTTTTGGAAAAACTAGCCTTTGGCTGACTTAACTGATCATTACTCATTATCTGGCATTCATTAAGTTTCTCATCAATTGCTTTTCAGCCCCCATCATATCAAAATCATGTATGGCCTGCTTGCAGCTATAATCTTCCAACACAACTTCCGGCCCTCCAACCATTTGTATTTTGCATGGCTTATCATCAGTATTCGGCATTGAACTGATAGCACCCCAATTAAGACAAACAGCGCTGAAACAAACTAATTTGAACATATTTTCCCTTACATTACACTTATTGCACTTAGGCAACTATAGTTTCGTATCATGAAGGGTCAACGAAATTTATGTTACTCATTATGAAACATGCTGAATCAGTACATTTTACCACCAGTTTAATT
Source organism: Alphaproteobacteria bacterium (assembly GCA_003531345.1). GTDB lineage: Bacteria > Pseudomonadota > Alphaproteobacteria > Rickettsiales > UBA8987 > UBA8987. The sequence continues at coordinate 9,193 of DQGZ01000223.1, forward strand.
GCCCTATTCAAAAAGAGGCGTAAAGAGCTGGAAATGAGCCATCTTAAACTTGCTGAAAAATGCGGGGTAAGCAGAATGGCTATAAGTCACATAGAAGCAGGAAAACGCATCCCAACTATTGCAACCTGCTATAAAATCGCCAAAGCCCTTGATTTGAAGTTATCTGATGTAGTTAAGAAGGTGGAGTAAACGAAATTGAAAAGATAGCATGATAAAACGATATTATACATTATGCAAAACCTGTAAAACACATCATACTTTAAGAATCACTTTAGGCACAGATAATTATCAAGAACATAAGTTCAATTGTACAAACTGTGCAGAAGAAATTTGCGTTAGTATTGAAATAGATTTTAATAAGCGTTTGAGTATAGGTGGCCTACCAAAACATATGCGATTTACGGAACCTTATAGTAATTTTAAACCTTTATCTAATTGTGAAATAGCTTTTCAAGAAGGTATTATAATTAATTTAGATCCTAATTTTCTTATATCCGAAGAGCTTTTACATCAGGATAATATATTTCCTTGGATGATAGAAGCTAGAAAGTTAGAAGCTTTTGAAAACTTAGAAAATAAACTCCTTCCCGCTCCTTTTGTTAATGATGTATTTGATGCATTGGGTGGGGTACGTAATTTAAAGAACAAAATTATCGCTGTAAAAAAAGCTTTAAAATTAAAGAATAAAGGTCAAGAGAAACTTGCTCATCAAGCAATAGAGGAATTTAATCCTACATTAGCTCAAA
>DQGZ01000229.1 GCA_003531345.1 Alphaproteobacteria bacterium
GGTCTTGGCTCTATTTTTTCATCATACTTAACATATGAAGGGTAATGTTTTGTGAATGGGAAATTCATCAGTTTTTAGTTGTTCGTTTTTCGTTTTTGGTTAATTTAATTATTACAAAAAACTAACAACTAACAACTAACAACTTATACTTAATGGCAGAAAAAGTTAAATTAGGCGTAAATATTGACCATATTGCCACCCTGCGTAATGCACGGGGCGAGTATCATCCATCGGTTCTGCGTGCGGCTGAGATATGCAAAAAAGCTGGCGCTGATGGTATAACCATCCACCTGCGTGAAGATAGAAGGCATATAAGGGACAAAGACCTGATAGAGCTTAAAAAATGGAACAAATTACCAATAAACTTAGAGCTTGCCGCAACTGATGAAATGCTGAAAATAGCACTAAAGGTGAAACCGAATGCAGTTTGTATTGTGCCAGAAAAGCGTCAGGAAATAACTACTGAAGGCGGGCTAGATGTTGCTAAGAACTTTAAGAATATCAACAAAATAACTAAAGAACTTAAAACAAAAAATATACTTGTTTCTCTATTTGTAAACCCAGATATTAAGCAGCTTGATGCCGCAAAAAAAGCAGGTGCAGATATTGTTGAGTTCCATACAGGGAAATATTGTAATTCTAAAGGGGTAAAACGTAAAGCTGAACTAAAAAATATAAAAAAAGCCTGCGCTCATGCTGCAAAAATTGGTATTATAGCTCATGCAGGGCATGGGTTGAATTATGAAACAATTCCAGATATTGTGAAGATACAAAATATTGAGGAACTGAACATTGGGCATTTTATAATCGGTGAAGCGGTATTTGAAGGACTGGAGAATGTTATAAAAAAGATAAGAAAAGTGATGAAAGTCTAATTAACAAAGTCTAATAACCAAATTCGTCATTGCGAGCTGTTTTGGCGAAGCAATCTATCGGCTGGTGAGTCTTGCTAGTGAGAACGTAGTAAGTTTTCTAAACTATATTTGACTTCTTAGGATGGATTGCTGCGTCACTATCGCTCCTCGCGATGATGGTTATTTTATAGTCATTCTTGCAATAATAATTATGTAGGCAATTAAAATGATAATTGGCATCGGAACCGACATATTAAGCTATAAGCGCATTGAGGCGGTTTATAAACGCCAAGGGGCTAAGTTAATTAACCGCATACTTACTAAATTTGAAATAGACGAGCTTAAGAAAAGCCCCAAAAAGGATATTGTTGCATACCTCGCAAAAAGATTTGCTGCTAAGGAGGCAATATCAAAGGCATTAGGGATTGGCATAGGCGGCGAGTTAAGCTTTCAGGATATTGAGATAACCCATAATAAAAAAGGAAAACCGCTTGCTAAGGTAAAAAAATTCAATGAACTTAATATTCACATAAGCCTGAGTGATGAAAAAAAGGGTTGCGTTATTGCATTTGCAGTGGCTGAAAAATCTTCACTAGATAATTAGCATTTTGCGCTATATAGTTGATAAGAAATAGCGTAATGCAGCCGTTAAAGTTAATAGATGAATAATATCCAGAAAATACCAGGTCAGGAGTTGATAGATAAAATAGCCAGTTATCACCCAGATTTTGACAAAAATTTTGTACAGAAGGCAATTGATTTTGCCGTTCAGTATCATGGCAGCCAGTTAAGACAGAGTGGTGAGGTTTATTACCAGCACCCGATTAGCGTTGCAATGATACTGGCAGACCTCAAACTTGACATAGGAACAATTGTAACCGCGCTGCTTCATGACACGATAGAAGATACCGAGGCAACTTACGAAATGATAGCAAAGGAATTTGGTGCTGAAGTTGCCCATGTGGTTGAAGGCGTAACCAAGCTGGAGAAGATAAATTTCCGCTCCGAAACAGAAAAACAGGCGGAGAATTTCCGTAAGTTTCTGCTTGCCATATCTCAGGATATAAGGGTGCTGATAGTAAAGCTGGCAGACAGGCTGCATAATATGCGTACGCTAAGTTACATTAAAAAATCCCAGAAAAGGCAGCGTATAGCAAAAGAAACCATGGATATTTACGCCCCGCTTGCCGAAAGAATAGGTATCAACACCATAAAAATAGAGTTGCAGGACCTCTCATTCAAGGAGTTATATCCTGATGCCTATGCCTCCGTCATTAACCGTTTGGAGTATTTACGCAGCATAGACAGCACAATAATAGACAATACCGTAAAAAAACTACAGCAGGTTATTAATGCTGCTGGAGTGAAGTCAGTTGTAACTGGTAGAGAAAAAATGCCTTATTCCATATGGCTGAAAATGCAGAAGAAAAAAATCGGTTTTGAGAATGTTACCGACATTATTGCTTTCCGTGTCATTGTTGAGAGTGTTGATGATTGTTACCGTGCGCTAGGTGCGGTGCATACATCTTTCAAAATGCTCCCCAGTTTCTTTGATGATTATATAAGTAACCCTAAGGCAAATGGTTATCAGTCAGTTCATACTATAGTGATGGGAGAAAAGAACCAGCGTATGGAAATACAGATACGCACTAATGAAATGCACGAGATCGCTGAATATGGTGTTGCCGCTCACTGGAGCTACAAGCAGGGCAGTAATTATAACATGGAGGGTTCACGCTATCGCTGGTTGCGGCAACTGCTTGAAGTGTTAGAAAGCGCCACTGACGCAGATGAAGTGCTGGAAAATACAAGGCTAGAAATGTATCATGAGAATGTTTTTTGCTTTACCCCAAAGGGGGATATAATAGTTCTCCCGAAGGATGCAACGCCAGTTGATTTTGCATTTGCTGTGCATTCTCAGTTAGGTCGTTATTGTGCAGGTGCAAAGGTTAATGGGCGTATTGTTCCCCTGCGTACAAAACTCAAAAATGGTGATCAGATAGAAATAATCAAGGCAAAGGTTGAAACTGTAATACCAGTATGGGAAAGCTTTGTTAAAACTGGTGCTGCAAGGGCAGAGATTAGGCGTTTCCTAAAATCCAAAAAGCAGGACGAATTTCTGGAGTTTGGCAAAAATATAATATCTCAGATATATCTTCAGCAGGGCGGTGAGTTAATTGAAGCTGATTTGGAAACACATCTTGAGGAGTTCAGGAAAAAAAATCTTGATGATTTTTATATTGCCGTGGGGGATGGCGCAATAAACAAAAAGGATATTTATCGAGTTCTATTCCCTGATCAGGAAAATGGAGAAGAAAATACTAATCCTTCTGTGTTTGCCGCTTCAAATATTCCGTTGAAAGGCCTCACCAGAGATGTCTCAATAAATTATGGAAGTTGCTGTAATCCACTTCCTGGTGAGCGGATAGTGGGTATACAGACCGCTTCAGGTGTAGTTGTGCATCGTGCGGAATGTAAGCGCCTTGAGGAGTTTGTAGACCAGCCAGAAAAATGGATTGACCTTTCGTGGGACGAAAGCGCATCAAACGCAGAATATCTATGCAGGCTTGATATTATGGTGGTTAACCAAAAAGGTGCGTTGGCAGAAATTACCCGCTTATGTGCAGATAATGAGGCAAATATATTCAATATGCGTATCTCTGGCAAGGGGCAGGATTTCTGCAAGATAACCCTTGATCTTGAGCTTTCAAACGCAACCCATTTATCACGGATAGAATATGCGCTAAAGGCAAACCCTATAATTTCTTCTGTAAAACGCCACAGAGGGGGTAAGTGAGAAATGGGCAAATACATAATACATAATGGCACATTTGCCTCTGCCAGCTCCAGCGTAATATCGCACACAGATAGAAGTTTCCGCTTTGGTGATGGTATATTTGAAACTATATTGGTCGCAAATGGGAAGATGTATGATTTTATATCCCATCTTGAAAGGTTGAAGAACGGTTTGGCATATTTTAGTATTGAACTTAACTTTGGCAATATTGAAAAATATTGCCAGCAGCTTATTGAAAAAAATTCGCTTGATGAAGGTTATGTTAGGGTTGTTATTTCCCGTGGTAATATCCCTGAAAATTCGGTTGGCTACTCTCCTGATGGTGCAAAGCCGTATTTTGTAATAGAAACCAGTGAAAAAAAGCTTCCTGAATTTAAAACTATTTCACTAGCTATTTCAAGCTGGAGATTATTTTATAAATTTCCATGTAAAACCAATAATTCCCTGCCTTATTGTATGGCACTGCTTGAAGCTTCCCAAAAAGGTTTTGCCAATGCGCTGATGTTGGATAATAATGATAATGTATGTGAAGCTGCAACAGGGAATGTTTTCTGGGTAAAGAAGGGGGTTCTTCATACTCCGCACACCTCTCTGCCTTTTATACCAGGCACAATAAGCAAGAAAATAACAGATCTGTATCAGGGGGAGATTCAGCATTGCATATGTAGGTTTAATGAGCTTGAAACGGCGGATGAAGTTTTTATCTCTAATGTTGGTGGCATAATTACCTCTGTATCAAGTATAGAAGGGGTTGATAGGCGGTTCGAAGACCGCAAGGTTGCAACTCATTTAAGGCAAGTCCTGATAGACGAAATTTTAAAAGAGACGGTCAGCTAAGTTGAGTATTCCTTATTTAAGAGGCGAAAATACTTCTCAAATTAAATACAAAAATTAAAAACCATTAGATTTTAACTGCAAGGCGTAATATAGGGTATTAAGCTCAAAAAACTAATGAATTTAATGACTAGAACTGATCAAGCCCCTATAATACATAGGAAGAAAACTCGTAAAGCTATTAAAATGCTTAAATTCCTGTTTAAGCTTTCTTTCAGTTTTTTACTGATAATGATAGTTCTTACAGAAATAGACATTAACAAATTCGTAAAGCAAATAACTAGTGCCAACCCGATATATTTATCGCTTGCTGTAATATCTGTCATATTCGGGCAGGCGGTGGGAAGTATGCGTATGCGATATTATGGTGAATCATTACAGATATATTTTTCACGACTATATTCACTCGCCTTCTATTTTATAGGAACATTGTTTAACATAGTTCTGCCAGGTGGAATAGGTGGAGATGGCTATAAGGCTTACTACTTCCAGAAAAAATTCCGTTACCCATGGCATAAATCCGTGTTTGTAGTGTTGCGGGGCAGGGCGTCTGGGCTGCTGATATTGTGCCTTTTCTTAGGCATATTAGGGGTGTTATATAGTGACCTGATACAGGTAAAATACGCCAAGGAGTTTTTTCTCGCAGGGTTGGTTTTGTTATTTCCCGTATATTCCATTATGGTAAAAAAATTACTGAAAGAAACAGTTGAGGTTCAGGTTGGTGCTATTAAATATTCCGTTCTGGTGCAGATATTCTACCTGTTTGCGATAATCTTTATATTATACTCGCTTGGCACTTTCAATAACATCATGGGTTATATAATCGTATTCCTTATCTCTAATATCGTTGCAGTTATTCCTATATCATTCGGTGGGCTGGGCTTAAGGGAGTTCACCTTTATAAAAATGTCTGTGGTGATGCACCTGCAAACGGATATTGGCGTTGCCGCCTCAATGCTGTTCTATCTTGCTTATACAGTAACCTCACTTATAGGAGTTTTTCCTTATATATTCATTGATAGGCTAGATAAAAGAGAGTTTGAATATTTACGGAAAATAGGAAAGATGAAGGATAAAGATAAAAGTGAAGAAAACTCAAGTACTGAGCAAGATATTGGTTGAAAAACCTGATTTAGCAAAATTCAGTGTCACCGATCTTTTTTATCATATGAAAATTTTTTACCTATATTTTCAATACCTCTAAAAAACTCTTTGTCAGCATTTTTAACATTTCTGCTAAAGCAGGAGATTGCATAATCTAGCTCTTTTAAGTCTCCTTTGTCTAATTTTAATAAAAAAGATATAGCAAGATAAGAATTTAAAATTGTGTCTTTTTGCTCATTATTGTTTAAGGCTTCCTTTAACAGGTTATAATATTTCTTTTCTATAGCTGAAATTCTATCACTATTCAAAACATCTTCAGGTGTTTTAATTCCAGCAGCGGTAATTTTCTCTAGATATGTTTCAAACTTCTTTAAATCATCTACCCTGAATTCAAAATTATTTTCAGGGTTTTT
>DQGZ01000012.1:0-1892 GCA_003531345.1 Alphaproteobacteria bacterium
ATGACCGCAATGTTTTTGCAGCACTGGTTTTAATGCAGGGCGAGGGCGATATTTTAATTACTGGTTTAACCCGCAGTTATAGTGATTGCCTGAAAACTTTAATGAAATTAGTTGGTGCTAAAAAAGGTGAGCGTGTGTTCGGCGTAACTGTTGCTGCTGGTAAAAATAACCAGATTGCATTTATCAGTGATACTGCTGTTCATGTAACCCCAAATGCCGAGCAACTGGCGCATATAGCAAAAGAAACAGCGGATATTGCCAAAAAATTTGGTGAAAAACCTCGTGCAGCTTTCGTTTCTTATTCTAACTTCGGCAACCCAAGAACCGATAAAAATAAGGTGATTGAAGATGCAATAAAAATTCTGGATAAGGAAAAAGCAGGTTTTGAATATGATGGCGATATGACGCCAGACGTTGCCCTTAATGCGGAGTTACAAAAACTTTATCCGTTTAACAAGTTGAAAGGTGCTGCAAACTGCCTGATAATGCCTTCATTAGAAGCGGCAAATATCTCTGGTAAAATTCTGCGTGAACTTGGTGGCGGAACATTGATAGGCCCGGTATTATGCGGTTTTGAAAAGGCAGTGCAGATAGTGCCAATGAACTGCACAGTAACTGAAATGTTGAACATCGCAGCAATAGCAAGTGTGGAGGAATAATAATGTTCCGTCTTTGCGAGCGCACTTCAGCGTGGCAATCCATCGAAAAGTAAGTCTGGCTCGTAAGAATGGAGGGAATATTCTAAAGTGTATTATAGGCTTCTAAGGCTGGATTGCTTCGCTAACTCTGCTCGCAATGACGGCTCTTTTTATGTATAAATATGACTATCTCTTAACCACTCTTATCTCCTCCACTGCTTTCCTGCCTAGAAAAACTGAAAGCATCTCTATCATCTGTGCGGTCTTATAACTTATTTCAATTGCGAAAGCAGGCTGAACTGAAACATGAAGAGCGCAGCATTGTGAAGTTTTATTTTTGAAGGTAAGTTTTAGAAACTCACATTTACTGTTGATGTCATGGGGGAATATCTTATTCCAGTTCATCCTTATTTCGGCTTCAAGGGAATTCTGTTTGTTCAATAGCGGTTTTATAACCCCAGCCATTATGTCTGCTATGGGGTTTTCATAATTCTTTTTCTTACTTTTTATCCATTCTTCACGCATAGTTTGCAGCAAAATTAACACAGTTAATGCAGATTGCAATATATCATATGTAAAGCATATTGCTATAACTCACTGAAAAGTAAAGAAAAACTGTCTTATTAAAAATAAGTTAATTTGCCGATTGCAAAAAAGTTAATTTTATATTAATATGAGTGGGTGTATTTATTAAATAATTGGGGGACAAATGGCCACAAATAATCGCAGCTTTTTTTCTGGAAATTCTAATATGCCACCTGTTACGGGTGGTGTAGTGGTAAAACCAGCCTTACCTAACGCATCATTTGCTCCAGTTGATGTTATTGGAGCGGTCACCCAGCCAGTTCCGCCGATAGCGGCTCCAATTACTCCTGTTTTACCTGTTATTTCTAATTCTGTGGTAATGGGTACTAGGCGTGCGGACGATATAGATCTTAGTAATTCTCACCATGGTTCTACTATACTTGCGTTAGAGGGTGATGATATGGTCATGGGGTCGCAAGGTGATGACCTAATATTTGCAGGCGAAGGAAATGACACAGTATATGGCAACAAGGGCGATGATGTTATTTTCGGCGGGGAAGGTGATGATACTCTCTCTGGTGGTATTGGTAATGATATCATAAGAGGTGGGGAAGGTAATGATGTAATAATGGGGGATGAAGGTGATGACAGGCTATATGGCGGCATGGGTGATGACAAAATATCAGGCGGTGAAGGCAATGACAGGCTATATGGCGGCATGGGTGATGA
>DQGZ01000012.1:2132-2866 GCA_003531345.1 Alphaproteobacteria bacterium
GCTATATGGCGGCATGGGTGATGATTATATAGATGGCGGTGCTGGAACAGATGAGATGACAGGCGGTGAAGGTTCTGATATGTTCGTGTTCAACGTTGACTCTGGCGTAGTGAACATAGTGGCAAACCCGCTAGATGGAATAATCACTGACTTTAAGGATGGCGTTGATAAAATAATGGTGTCTGATGCATCAGGCGGTAATTTAAGCTTCACTGACTTAAGTATAACTCAGGTTGGCTCAAGTGTGCTTGTAACCCTTAGTTCAAATGGTGACAGTATTGAGATCCAAAATTTTGACGCAGCAAATCTTGATGCAAATGATTTTGTGTTTTAGTTTAAGTTCTTAGTTGTTAGAATTATGCGCTGTAGCTAATCTCCTTATGGGGGGCTAGTAATAACAAGAAGTTAGGTGTAAGACATTAGACGTTGACCCTATAAGAGTTTAACAACTATCATCTAACATAGGTCATATTGATTAAAAAACCAGCAACTTCAGTGATTGCAATTTCTTGTTTCTCACCGCTTTTCCTGTTTTTAATTTCGGCTTTTCCTTCCTTTACACCTCTTGGGCCTATAGTTACCTGATACGGTATGCCAATAAGGTCAGCATTGGCAAATTTTGCGCCTGCGCCGTCATTAGTGTCGTCAAGTAGTGTAGTAATATTGGCAGCGTTTAATTCATTATATAGATTTTCTGACACTGCATCACATTCAGCATCACCACTTTTAAGGTT
>DQGZ01000012.1:3083-3323 GCA_003531345.1 Alphaproteobacteria bacterium
TTCAGCATCACCACTTTTAAGGTTTATTATAATTGCCTTGAATGGAGCAACTGAAGCTGGCCAGATTATGCCCTTATCATCATGTGAGGCCTCAATAATAGCGCCAATAAGTCGTGAAACGCCAATGCCATAGCAGCCCATTTTTACTACTATGTTCTGCCCTTCCTTGCTTTGCACTTTTGCCCCTAGCGCTGCGGAATATTTATCGCCTAAATAGAAAATATGCCCAACTTCAATGCC
>DQGZ01000148.1 GCA_003531345.1 Alphaproteobacteria bacterium
ATTTTCCAAAATAATTAGAAAATCCGAGGTGGGATACACTGAAAAATATATTAGCGTGAGACTTATCGAGCACATATTTACCTCCCACAATGTCTGATTTCGTGGTGCTAGGTGGGTTGAATTCTGCGGCTTTTGCGCCTATTGCCATAAAAAGGAACAGGGCGATGAACAGCTTTTTTAGGTTTTTCATATAAGTAGCTATAATTAGTTGCTTGTAATTACCTTTATTTGGATATATACGTACAAGCAAGAGATAAATTCGGATGCTTTTTGAAATCTGCTTTTAGGTTTTAAAAATAAATTTTTAAATACTGGGCGTTCATTTGATTGGCTTATCCTGCTTACCTCTTGCTTAATAACTTAATAATAAATAATCACTATGGCTACAGGAACAGTTAAATGGTTCAACCCTAAAAAAGGTTTTGATTTCATCCAACCTGATGATGGCGGTAAAGATGTGTTCGTTCACATTTCTTCCGTTCAGGAATCTGGTTTAAGAGGCTTAAACGAAGGTCAAAGAATTCAGTTTGAAATTGAAGTTCAAAAAGGTAAGGAAGCTGCTGCAAGACTTAAGCCAGTTAACTAATCTGCTTTGATTAATTCTAAAACTAAGGTCAGCGATTGCTGACCTTTTTTATTTTTAAAGCGGTGATTAGTATCAGTGATTTTTTTGCTTTTTTACTAATACTTCACTGATACTAAACACTACTTTCTTAACTTCACCTTCTCGAAAGTACGCAACCCACCCAAGCCCAGCATTGCCATTGTAAGTTCAAAAATATTATCAGTATTTATATTGGGCAATTTTATATCGGGGTATCTGAATGCTATTGCCCATGAAAGTATGGGGTATAATATATATTGCCAACAGAATGCAGCGCCGCAAACCCAGCCAATGAAAGGTCGCCAGCCTGCAACAAATATGTTCTGGTGCTGTGCCTCTGCCTTATTTATTTCTGCCTGTTGATTGTCTGTATTTTGTAGTGTTCTCAGCAGTTCTAGCTCAAATTCCTTTTGCGCTTTTTCTTTTGCTTCAGCATCGGGAATTATTTTATCAATAATCTTTATCCCGCCGCTTATTATTTCGGTTATTGGTAACATATAGTTTAGGTCAGGAAGTCAAGAAGTCTACTAGATCTCTGGACTTCTGAACCTCGAGAAAAAGTTTTACTACTTCCGCCGCACGTTTCGGTACATCACTCCTTGCCCATTTGGAGTTTTCAGCTTCACTTGCGGCGGTAACCCAATTGCCGTCATTTATTGCTTTTATCATTTTACGAAATTCCAAAAATCTAGTTTCCCCTATGTTATAAACCATGCTTATAAGGGCAGCTTTTCTGTTCTCGGAAAAATATTTAAATTCAGGAAATATTTTTTGCAGAAATGGAATAAACTGAACTTTAAGCAGGTAATCCAGCCAGTAATCAGCCACTATTCTGGGTACACCTTCACTTTCAATATTAAAACCATAACCGATAGTGAGTTTACCAGCAGGGCAGGTGTAGGGCTTAGCTCTAAAACCTTCATGTTTGATTATAAGGTTTTTTACGTTTTCTAGGTTCATATAAAAATTATCCATTTTATTTTTGGAATTCTTTCACAACCGATCTGTATCAGGTAATGGGTTGTCGTCATTGCGAGCTGCTTTAGCGAAGTAATCCAGACGGGAGGTAAAAATCACAACTGGATTGCTTCGCTAAAGCAGCTCGCAATGATGGTTATGTGGTGGAGGTATTAAAGATGTCTTTTCTAACCTTCCAGCCTTCTTTCTATTTTTCCTTCTATTCTGTCTAGCCGCGCAAAAAGTTCGTTCTTGAATTCCTTGAAGTCAGACTTCATCAAATATTTTTCAGGAAGTTTTATTTCCATATCGTGAAATTCTTCTCTCAATCTACCCATGTCGGAGTGGAGTTTTTTTATCAACCACCCTGTTGCAGTTATTATGGTTGCAACAGATGTATTGATTATGTTTTCCAGTGTGAGCATAAATAATTGTTGGTCATTGCAAGAAGCGGGGCGGCGAAGCAATCCATAAGATATTGCAGGTAAGTATAGATATGTTGAGGAATTCACCCCCCCCCTAATAAATCTGAAGTTTTGCTAAAGTATAGTTAGTTTTCTAAAAACTCCGCCACCTCGCTACCCTTCAAAACATGCAGTTCAGAATTAAGTAGTGCCTTAAGCTCGTCGGAATTAAGTTCTCTGCCTTGGCTGTTGCTCTGAACTATTATTGATCCATCAACACATTTTAAATGTTCAGTGTATTCATTCTTCCACTCACTCCAGTTTTTATTTTCTGAATTTGGTAACCCCTCTAAAGCTCCAGTATCATATTCATTTGCGGGTATTTTTATGAATACTGGCAAACCAGCAACTTTAATATCTGCATTTAAAATATTCTTTATCTGTTCAATTGAAAAATATTCATCACTCAAACTTTCGATTGTGAATTCAGAATTGTTTTCAGGATTGGTATATCTTTTTGCGTTAGTTGTAATTGCCAAGAACATTAGATCAGCAAATGGGTTTGCAAGGTTAATAAGTGATTTATTGAATGTAAATTTTATGATCATTTTTAACTCCTTATATATTTTGTTATTTTATGTGAATCTGAAGTGTTTAAGCTGTTGGCAAAACTTAAAAGGTTACGTTTTTTATTACTGTTCCTTGTGTTGTAGTAGATTTTATTGCCAGTGTTTTCTATTAGGTCTGAATTGCTTTTTGCATTTACAGTTGAGCCATTGAACCAGAAATTTCCACTATCAGCTTTTCGCATTGCTGGGCTATCATATTGCTGTAATTTTGTTCCAGCGTTATTATGCCAGTTGCCAGATGTGTGAGTTATCGGGTTGCCATCTGAGGCATTTGAACGACTTTCCAGTGCTGGTATCCTCATACTGCCCGAAAGCCTGAAGCCATTAATAATATTATAATGATAAACATCTTGGGTTTCTCCCCAGAAGCTGCCTTCACTAGTGTTGATCAAGCTACCGTGGCGGTTATTTCCTGAGACGTCATAAATGGTTGTGCCTGCACCTTCAGAAAAAGCATATTTTGAGCCATTGCTTAAAACAAGGTTGTAACAAGTGCCAGCGCCAAAATCTATTCTACCTGATGAGATTGTTACTGTTGCCGTTCCAAGTTTTGAAACAACTGTTTCGCTACCAGTAAGTGATGTTATAGACAGGTAATCATCAACTCCATCAAAATTTCCACAAGGGCTTTGTATTAGTTTTAGAGGGTTCTTTACTTTGCCGCTATATTGTAGGTTGTTACCTAAAACATCTTTTGAATTATCCGCTTCATTTCTTGGGATAAAAATTCCGCCTGAAAGGCTATACCCAACCTCATTCTGGAAGCTGTAACCAATATTTATATTAGTGCTATGAAAGCTTGAAAGCGTTGCATTTGTTATTGCTCCGTTTCTGCTGTTACCTGATGAATCGTAACAAGTACTGCCACCTGACTCATCACATTTATATTGCGCAATTAAGCCACTAGTAATGTTTTTAAAATTATAAATATCTGTAATTTCACCAGCATTTAATGTGCGGTTTAAAATTCGTAAATCAAATAAATTTCCTAAAAATTGATAAGTGCCATAGCCAACTAACCTACCCATTTCAATATCAG
>DQGZ01000030.1 GCA_003531345.1 Alphaproteobacteria bacterium
ACAAAAATCTCCTGCTATCTATACCTGCCTAACAATGCCAAAAATTAAAAGAGGTAGAAATGTTTATTTTTTTTCAGAAAATTGACAAAATAAAGCAGACTCTTGCTTAATTCTTTCGCATTAGGGCATAAGCCTTAAGGGCGATTTCTCTACCTTTTTCGTGAGTAACTATTGGCTTGGGGTAATTTTTACCTAATTCAACACCTGCTGCACGTATCACTAATTCTGGTGATTCCCAAGGGTTATGCAGATATTCTATCGGTAAATCTTTAAGTTCAGGGCACCATTTTTTGGTATATCTGCCAGATGGGTCAAATTTTTTGCCCTGAATAACTGGGTTAAAAATCCTGAAATAAGGAGCAGCATCTGCGCCACTACCAGCAACCCATTGCCAACTTGCACTATTATTCGCAAGATCAGCATCAAACAAATTATCCCAGAACCATTCCTCACCATTTTTCCAGTGGGTGAGCAAATTTTTAGTTAGAAAACTGCCCACTATCATCCTCACGCGGTTATGCATATAACCTGTTTCATATAATTCCCGCATACCCGCATCAACAATCGGGAAGCCAGTTTTACCCCATTTCCATTTATGCAACAATTCTGAGTTATTGTCCCAAGGGAAGTTATTGAATTCTGGGCGGAAATTTTTTTTAGGCAGATCGTTAAAATTTCCCAGCAGATTATATGAAAATTCTCGCCAGTATATTTCATTGATAAATTTTTCACCGCCCTTTTCTAAATCAGGTTTTACTTGCGAAAAAAACTGAGTAGCCGAAAGTATTTGATGCGGCGATATCTGGCCAAAATGCAGGTAAGGTGAAAGTTTTGAAGTTCCGTTTTCATTATCTGCAAAATTGCGATTGTCGGAATAATTTTTCATTCCATTATGAAAAAATTTTTCTAAATTTTCGTGTGCAGCATTTTCACTAATTACCCAATATTTTTTAAATTTCGCTGCCCAGTCTGGTTTGGTTGGCAGTAGTTTTAACTCTTCCAATTTCAAACTACTGACCCCCAACTTACTTCCTTTATCTTGTTGATTCGGTGCTTTTAATGGTGAACGTAGCTTCTGGCTGCTCAAACATTTTTTATAGAATGCAGTGTAAACTTTAAAATATTCACCGCTGCCATTTTTTACTTCATTTGGTTCAACCAGTAATGAAGCATTAAAAGTTTCAGTGTTAAATTTTTTATTTATTATCGCATCATTTGCAGCAAAATATGGTTCATAGCAGCGGTTAAAATATAATTTTTCTGCCCTTGTTTCAGCGAATAATTTTCCTATAACCTCAACTGACTTACCGATTTTAAGAACCAGATTTATTTGATATTTTTCTTTTAAGCTTTTTTGTAAATCAGCCAATGTATAATGCAGCCAAACTTTGCTTGCGCCACCTAATTGACGGTGGTTTTTTGACTGTTCATCAAGAATATAAACCGCAACAACTTGATTACTGTTTTCTATCGCAGCATTAAGTGCTGGGTTATCATTAACCCGTAAATCCTGACGAAACCAGAGAATAGAGTGCATATCATTTTAGTCTTATTACCATTAGTTAGTATCAGTGAAGTGAGGTTAAATCTAATTAAATTTTAGTAATTATTTAAATGTTTGTAATGATAATAACTGTTACTAAATGACCTATTATACAAAGGACTAGGTTGTTTAAATTATGCCCCAGATTTTGTATAAGATCCTTATTGTTTCTGTTTTCTAAATATTAAATATATTGAAATAGAGATGCCAAAAATAAACAGTAAAAAGCTTAATTTAAGGTAATTAGGAACATAATAAAACTCTATAGTGTTTTTACCTTTTGGAACGAAAGCTCCTTGTATCAGGTGGTCATATACATATATATCAGCTGTTGTTTTATTGACTTTAACATTCCAGCCAGGATAATAATTTTCAGAAAAAACGACAAAACATTTTTCCTGCAAGCATTCGGAGTTGGCAGAGGATTTACCTGATGAATATTTTATATTGGAAATTATTGCCTTGCCAATATTTTCTAAACTAATAACTTTACCTTTTATCATTGTGATTTCAGGGATTTTTGGAGAAAAATCTATATTGTCAGTTGAAAATATTTTTTCTTTTACATTAGGGTTTTCAAAAATAGTGTATTTTCCATCATCAAATATCTCTTTATATAATTTTTTGCCTGTAACGGTTAGCTCTGAAACCGTTACTTTTTTAATGATAAGATCATGGTCTTTTGAAATTATACGGAAATTTACCTTTGATGGTATGGTGTCACCAGAATAGATAAGGCTTTTATATGTTTCTAATGAATTACGCTCTGCGGTAAGTAATATGTCTTGCTCTACCTTATCGTATTCAGTGCCACCATAGAAATCTATTGCCAGATAATCTTTGGCAGGCTTATCTAATTTCAGCTCTATGGAGTAATATTTCCTTGCCTTTATAGGAAGGCTAGCGCTGTAAACCGAAAAAACTCCAACAGTGTTCTTGCTGATATTAAACATTTCATCACTAAAAATTAATTTAGCAGAAATAGGTTTTATTTCAGACTGGTTTTTTATATTATGGGCAAGTTCAGTATCGGTAATTATATATTTTGTATTAAGCTCTGAGAGAAACTTGTTGTCACTAATAGTTTTTAGTAAATTAGTGCTAACCCCAGCTGGATCTATTGAAAGCCTATTCATATAATGTTTTTTTCCAAATGTTATATGGTTATTCACTGTGGATATTCTATTGAACATGGATATATTGGAGTAGATACCATTATCAATACCAGCATGTCTTTTAACTGCATTTGCCATTAAGGGAAGCACTCTATATTTATCCTTTTCTTCAGTTTTCAGCTGATTTACAAGCGTAGTTTCAAAATCTATATTTCTGTAAAAATTTTTGTTAATACCAAAAGAAAATACCCAGAGCTCCGCTGCAAGAACTAAAAACAGTATAGTTTTAAAATGGTTAAAATCACTCCTTGAATTGTTTTTCAGAAAAAAAGCTGAAAGGGCTAGGGTAAGAGCTATAAATATACCTGAATATAGCCATACATTGCTAAAAGAAAGATAGTTCTGCAAATTTTTAATATGTACATCGTCAAAAAGAGTGATTCCTAAAGCCAGTTTGTTTATAAATATATTATCAAACCTTAACAGTATCATAACAAGGCACACAAAACTGAAAAAGGTAAATATAAAAATATATATCCAGAACTTCCTGAATTCGGCTGGCGAGAAAGAACCTATTTTATCCAGTGAAAGACAAAATAATGTTACCAACGCAAAATTATTTATAAATATTGCCCTGACTGGAATTCTGAACCAGTTAAAAACAGGAATATGGTAGAATATTTTGCTTATAAAACTTGNATTGCTGCCTAGTACAAATATGAGGCTGCCTAGAAAGGCAAAAACCCAGAACTTAATTTTTTTATCTTTTTTTAAAAAATAATAAGCCCCAAATGCTGCAATTATAAAAATTACCACACCGCTATATACATCATTTTCCCCTAGCATAGCACCTTTGTTGAAGTATGGTATGTTCGTTTCATTGTAAACATTTTTATTATCACCAAATATGTAAGGTAAAAAATATGTAAATATATTAGAAAGGGGCATAGAGAGCATTGAAAAATACTCATAGGTGATTTTGTCTTTTCCTACAAATTTAGTTAGCTCAAATAATGGAATTATCTGTGGAGAACATATAAGAAGAGTTAGAGAACCAAAAATAGCTAGGTCTTTTAACGTTTTTCTAATGTTAAAATCATATCGGAACAGTAGGTAGATACTTGCAAAAACACCAGAATAGAAAGCTATCTGGATGAAGCCGGCTGAAACTTGAATGCTAAATGTTATTGCAGAAAACACCAAATATCTGATTGAATTTTCTGCAACTCTTTTTTCTATAAAATATAAGATCAGGGGAAACCAGATTATACACGCAACAATTGTAAAATGACCGACCCTTATATTAAGGCTTGGTGAGAACATTACAGCCAAGGCGCCGATTAAAGCTGAAAATTTTGTAATGTTTATCTGCCTTAGAAACAAGAAAGTAAAAAACCCCGCTAAGCTAAAATGCAGAAGCAGAGAATAATTATAAGCATATTTAAGGGGGAGGATTAGAAATATCAAATTTAATGGGTATAAAACCGCATTTTGAATATCCGCAAAAAATGGGTAGCCAGAGTTAAAATATTGATTCCAAAAAAGATCCTCTCCAGCTTTAACTTTATTTGCCCATAAATTTTTTATATTCAAATAAGAGGTCAAACCATCACCATTTGCCCAGTAAGCTGAATTGCCCCAGAAATTATAGTAGAATACTAGCGGTAGTACCAAAAAAATAACGAACCAGTATAAGTTCTTATCAAAGTATATTTTTTGCATCTGTAAATTATTTGATTTTTTTTTAAATACAAAGTTATTGCATAGGTAGTAATTATAGAATGTAATGATAATGATAACGCCTATCTGGCTGACTAGTTGATCTAATTTAAATAAACTTACAAAGACATACATCAAAGCAAGATTTATGCATAATGAACTCAGATAAGTTGTACCAAAAGCCACGCCTTTATTTATTGAGTGGTCTGAATTTTTAAATACGAACTTTGAATTCAATAAATAACTAAAGAGAATTCCAGTGATGTATGCAACCGCACTGGAAACCAAATAATGAACGCTAAGTTTCAATAAAATCCAGTAAACTATGAGGGAAATAATCGTGTTTATAACTCCAACCATTGTGAATTTAATGAACTTTATTTTCATTAATTTCAGAGAGAAGGATTTTTCCAAGAGTTTTTTATCACCAGCCAATATCTTGCCTATTTTTATAGCAGGCTCCTCAACATATTTATTAAGGAAAAATGCAAATAATAGTAATGCTAATGAAGCCAGTATTCCGTTGATCAAATATACTGATGTTAAATCAGTAAAGCGGATAATATAATCAAATAGCCAATTATGGCATAAATATACTGGATAAGTCATTGCAGAAAGTACAAAAACTTTTCTTGAAGGTTTGAACTTATCCCTGTAATAATAACATATACTAAAGAATATCAGTCCTAACGCCGCAAAATGAGTTTCCAGCCAAGAAGGGTTATATTTCGAGAGCATATAAGAATAATAAACAAATACCGTGAACATGTATAAAAAAAGCTGCTTTATAGAGATGACTTTTTTCTCAAGCAGCCAGAAACACACGCCGATAAAAATAAAAGGCAAATAAGTAGTTAGATAAGAAGAGAACAATTCTACTGGTATTGGTGCTACTGAAAAAGTTAATGCAAGTAGAAGCCAAAGAACATAGTATAAATAATTTATCCTTTTATCCATGAAACCAAAATAGCCTAGTATAGCTACTATAATGTAGAACGTTACTTCTACTCTTAATGTCCACTCTACACCGTTAAGTGAGTAAGTAGTGTTATTAAAATCTCCTAAAAGGGTAAGCTGAAAAAATAAGGTCTTGTAATCAATAATTGCTGGAGAAAAGCTTATAGTATTTGTGGTAAGTAATTGTCCAATTATAGTCTGGAGTACTATAGCCAGTATATACAGAGGATATATCCGAAAGAAACGCTTTATAAGAAAACCTTTGACTGAATTATTTACCGTGGCAGGAATTATATATCCAGAGATAAGAAAGAAAATTACGACACCGAAACCACCTCCTAGAATAAAATTCCTGAATACACTCAAGAGCATTCTGATGTTCGTATGAATATCAGGGCTATTCATCGCAAAATCTAAGCTAGATAGAAATTTATGACCTATTAATACTGATAAAAATGCAATTATCCGTAGATAATCTAGGAAATAAATTCTTTTTGTAGCAGTATCTTTCATGGAGCTATTAGTTTAATGGTTATACTCCCTTTGTTTCTTCTACTATAAATACTGGGCGTTTTTTAGCTGCATCCAGCCCGCGCCACACATACTCACCTAATATCCCAAGCATTAGCATCTGTATTCCAGAGATAAAAAGGAAAGCTACCATCATGGAGCTCCACC
>DQGZ01000244.1 GCA_003531345.1 Alphaproteobacteria bacterium
TTTAAATGTGTATCTCTATGCTTTTCAAGCTCAGGCAACCAAACATCTTTATTATCTTTTAACCACTCTCTAAAACCATCTTTTAAAAAACCAACATTACTATCAAACAAAAAACTCGGATGTGCGTTTGCACCCCAAGCTTTTCCTGCTCCGTGATTGCCATCAAAATCAATTAAATATATTTTATTGTGTGAAAATTCTATGCCTTCGCTTTCTGCTAATTTTGACAAAAAACTAGCCTGCTTTTGTAATGCTACAAAAACATTAGTGTTACTTGGTCCTACCCCAACTATTGCTAAACTATCTGCCATTTGAGCATTATAGCCCAAACACCTTAAAAAATCGTTAATTTGTTCAATCTCAGCGGCAATCTAAAAATTTCACTAATTTTCAATTACTTAACTGCCCGCTATTGTCATTCCGTCTATTTTCAGGGTAGGGGCGTTTTTAGCGTAGCGGAAGGTTAGGTCATTTGCAGCTTCCAGCCTAATCAACATTTCCAGCAGATTACCTGCTACGGTTATTTCTGAAACTGGATATTGTATTTCACCATTTTCTATCCAGAAACCTGCGGCACCCTGGCTATAGTCACCAGTTACGCCATTTACCCCCATGCCAAATACATCAGTCAGGTATAATCCCTCTTTAATTTCGGAAATAATTTCCTGTGGTGTGCGCTTACCCGCCTGCATATACACATTAGTTGCTGAAGGGCTGGGTGGTGATGAAACACTGCGTGATGCCCTGCCCAGAGAGGTGATGCCTATTTTTCCTGCTGTTCTTATGTCAGTTATCCAGTTCTTCAATATACCGTTCTCAACCAGAAATTCTTTTTTACCTTTTATGCCTTCTGCATCAAAAGGTTGTGATCCAAGCCCACGCATGAATAATGGGTCATCTATCACCGAGATATTCTCAGGAAGTATCTGTTGCCCCATCTTGTCACTTAAAAAACTGGACTTTTTGGAGATTGCAGAGCCATTCAGTGCGGAGCAGAGTGATGAAAGAAGTGACTTTGAAACCAGTGGGTCAAATATAACTGGTACTTTACAGGTTTTTATTTTACGAGGGCTAAGTTTTTTAACTGCTTTTTCCGATGCTGATTTGCCAACAATTTCTGGGTTCATAAGGTCAGCTATCTGGCGCACATAACAATAATCATAATCAGTTTCCATTCCATCATGGTTTTCGGCGATCACTGAAACTGAAAATGAATAGCCTGTGTTCTTATAACTTTGTGCAAAACCTTTGGACGAAACCAGAGCAAAATTTAACTGGCTGTAACTAGCATCAGCCCCTTCGGTATTGGTTATGCCTTTTACAGATAGCGCACTATCCTCACATTTTTTTGCCCAGTCTTTTAATGTTTCGGCAGTTACTTCCTTATCGCAAAAAACCTCAAGGTCTTCTGCCGCTTCTGCATATTCGCCTTTTTCTGCGAGCCTTGTATATTCGTCTTCCTCGCTGATTTTTGCAGTTTCAATTAACCTGTCCAAGGTTATATCAATATTTTTGTCTATAAAATTATTGGTTGATATAATGGCAGATTTATAACCTTTTTTCCCCTTCAGAAGAACCCTTATGCCTATATCCCTAGTTTCAGATACTTCAATATTTTCCAATTTTCCTAAACGAATACGGCATGAGTTATCAAAGCTTTGGGCTATTACCAAGTCAGCCTCATCGGCTCCTTTTTGCTTTGCCCTTTCAATAATTTCTATCCCAAGCTCTAAGTTTGATTTCATTATGTAGTAGCTAGTTTTTGGTTATTTGGTAGTTAGTAGCTGTGAATTTCAAAATACTAACTATCAACAACTAACTACTTAAGAAATTACTTTTTTTCTTCAGTTTTGGCTGGAGTTTCTGTTGCTGAAGCCTTTGCATCTGCTGGAGTAGCTTCCTTAGCTGTTTCAGCACGAACAACCTCAACCTTCATATCTTTTGATAGCCCCTCAATGAACGCCTTAACGCCTTCAGAGCCAAGTTGTCTTTCAAGCCTTTCTTTTGCTTTTTCAAAAGGAATTATTTCAGCTTTTCTTGAATCTTCAACTTTGATCAGGTGAAAACCAAACTCAGTTTTTACTGGGGAAGTTACTTGATTAAGCTGTGCTTTCCTTACTGCACCTGCAAATTCAACTACATATTCCTCTGGGAAGATATAGCCTAGATCACCGCCTTTTTCAGCAGAAGGCTTATCAAGTGAATATTTCTTTGCTGCATCCGCAAATGATAGGGTTTTAAGCTCTTCCCTGATTATATTTGCAGTTTTCTCATCACGAACTAAAATATGACGTACTTTATATTGTGATGAATTTTTAGCTTTAGAAACCAATTCATCATAAAGTTTTTTTATTTTCTCATCTGTAACATTAGCTTTTGCTATTTTCTCAAGGAATTTTTCCTTATAAACATTTTCAACAAAACCCTTTATCTTGTCCTGAAGTTCTGCATCATTCTGAATACCTTCATCATAAGCATTGTTAAGTATTTTCCTTTGAACTGCCGCTTCTTTTGACAAAGCTTCAATGCCTTTATTATCAATAGCTTTAAGGTCAACCGCTGCACCACGCCCCTGTGTAATGAAGTTCAGGCGCTCTTTTATTTCAGAGTCTTTTATATCTACCCCGTCAACTTTGGCGAGGGTTTCACCTTCAAACTCTCTTTGCACGATAATAGCATCAGAAGAAGATATATTACCAAGGTTATTTTTGTTCATTATAAGAATGGCAGCCTGTGAAACAGTAGCTAGTGCCAAAACAGTGATTAAAACATTTTTCATATTGATTTGCCTTATATTTGTTGAGTTAGAAAATTTGATGGCTATATTTAGCGCAAAATTTATTAGCTTCAAGTAAATTATAATTTAAAACTACAACAACACTTTTAATGAACGACCTGTTTTCATACACACCCCCTGATTCTGCCTCAAAACCATCAAAAACTACAAGTGAAAAGCACGAGCCTATGAAGTTAAAATCAAGCTCAAAAGATGCTTATAGCGCAAAGGATATTGAGGTTCTGGAAGGGTTAGAACCAGTGCGTAAGCGCCCAGGAATGTATATTGGCGGCACGGATATCACTTCAATGCACCATTTGATCTCTGAGGTTCTGGATAACTCAATGGACGAAGTAGTTGCAGGCCATGCAACTGAAATTAAAATTCATTTAAGTAAAGACAACATTATTGAAATTTCTGATAACGGACGGGGCATACCAGTTGATGAGCACCCGAAATATCCAGGTAAATCAGCGTTAGAAATTATTTTAACTGTTCTGCATTCAGGCGGCAAATTCTCAGACAAGGCCTATGCAACATCAGGCGGTTTGCACGGCGTTGGTATATCTGTGGTTAATGCACTTTCTGAAAATTTAGTAGTTGAGGTTAGTAAAGGTGGTAAAATTTACCGCCAAGAATATTCAAAGGGCAAACCATTAACTGAGCTAAAACCAGTTGGCAAAACCGCAGAAAAAGGTACAAAAGTTACCTTTAAACCTGATGTTGAAATTTTTGGAAATTTAAAATTTAACGCAGAGCGCATATATAGACTAGCTCGTGCAAAGGCATATTTAACCAAGGCTGTACATATAAAATGGAGTTGCGACCCAGAACTTATTGACGCCAACTCACAAACGCCAGATAATGATGACATATATTTCAAAAATGGTATCCGTGATTATTTAAATGAGCGAGCAGCAGAATTAGTCGAGCCAATCGGTAAAGATTATTTCTTCGGTGAAGCTGACCTTGCAGATAAAAAAGGTAAAGTTGAATTTGTAATATTATGGCAAAATGAAACTGACGCTTTAAACTCTAGCTATTGTAATACTATTCCAACGCCACTTGGTGGCACGCATGAAACTGGTTTTCGCTCTGCCCTTACCAAGTCTATCAAGGAATATGGTGATAAGATAGCCTCTAAAAGAGCGGAGAAAATAACAGGTGAAGATGTATTTGCAGGAAGTTATTTTGTTCTTTCAGTGTTTATTAAAAACCCACAATTTCAAGGTCAAACTAAGGAAAAACTAGTTTCAAATGATGCTGCTAAATTAGTTGAAAATGCCCTGCGAGATAAATTTGACAATCTTTTAGCACAGAACCCACAAATTGCAGCTCAGTTAGTTGACTTCATTGCAACCAAGGCAGAAGAAAGATTAAATAGAAGGCTAAAAAAAGATGCAGAGCGCAAAACGCTAACTTCAAAACTTCGTCTGCCAGGCAAATTAGCGGACTGCATTTCAACTGATATTGATGAAACCGAACTATTTATAGTAGAAGGTGATTCAGCGGGTGGTTCAGCAAAGCAAGCGCGTGACAGGAATACACAGGCGATACTTCCAATTCGTGGTAAAATTTTGAATGTTGCATCAGCAACTGAGGAAAAGATTTTAGCTAATCAGGAAATTAAAGACCTTATAACTGCATTAGGTTGCGGTGTAGGTGAAAGATTCAATGAAGCGAATTTGCGCTATGGTAAAATTATAATAATGACTGATGCCGACGTTGACGGCGCACATATTGCATCATTATTAATGACATTCTTCTATCGCCAGATGCGTGGCTTGCTTGAAAATAAAAGGCTCTACTTAGCAGTGCCACCGTTATATAGAATTACAATTGGTGATAAAACCACTTATATAAAAGATGACAAAGAGAAGGATAAGTTTTTAAGCGCACTAAAAGAATCAGATAGAAAAAAAGCAGAAATTGGTCGCTTTAAGGGTCTCGGTGAAATGATGGCGGCACAATTAAAAGAAACCACAATGGACAAAAAAAAGCGTGGTTTAATTCAAGTAAGTGTTGATTCTTTCCAAGCTACTGATGATTTGGTAGAAGATCTAATGGGTAAAAAACCAGAGAAAAGATTCCAATTTATTCAAAATAATTCAGATTTAATTACAAAGCTGGCAAGTGAGTTGGATATTTAGAAGTTAGATTTTTAATATATGAAAGTAAGAAACTACAAAGATTTAGTGATATGGCAAAAAGCCGTTGAGCTTGCTGGTGATATTTTTAAAATCACGAATAACTTTCCCAATTCACAAAATTATGTGTTAGT
>DQGZ01000111.1:0-3247 GCA_003531345.1 Alphaproteobacteria bacterium
AGTCAACAATTTACAAAAGCTAAACAACAGTTTTTAAACATTTTGTATTTTAGGCGTTGTTACAGGCGTTTTTAATAATAACTAAACAACACTATTTATCTTGAACACTTATTTTTAATATATTATTTAGCGGTCAGTAAAAAATAAAATCTATGTCAAAATCACAATCGGTAAAATCGTTAAAGCAGTCGGAGGTGAGCTACACCAAAGAACAGCTGCTGGCTTTTTATACAACCATGCTTACGATAAGGCGTTTTGAGGAAAAGTCAGGTCAGCTTTATGGTATGGGCTTGATTGGTGGTTTCTGCCATTTATATATCGGTCAGGAGGCTGTAGTAACAGGAATTCAAGCTGCTTTGAAGGAGGGTGATCAGGTAATTACAACTTACCGCGACCATGGGCATATGGTAGCTGCTGGAACTGACCCGAAAGTTATACTTGCGGAACTGCTTGGGCGTGAAACTGGCTGTTCAAGAGGGAAGGGGGGCAGTATGCACATGTTTGACCTTAACCGTCATTTTTACGGTGGGCATGGTATAGTTGGCGCTAATGTTCCACTTGGCACAGGGTTGGCGTTTGCTAACCAATATCGTGGCAATGATAATGTATCAGTTACTTACTTCGGAGATGGTGCAGCAAATCAGGGGCAGGTTTATGAGTCTTTTAACATGGCGGCGCTGTGGAATTTGCCAGCAATCTACGTGATAGAAAATAATGAATATGCAATGGGTACTTCAACTTGCCGTGGTGCAGCATCTGATGAGTTTTTCAGGCGTGGTGAGCCGTGGGGCATTAAAGGTGAAAAAGTTGACGGAATGGATGTTCTAACTGTTTATGAAGCTGCTAAAAAAGCAGTGGAGTATGTGCGTAGTGGCAAAGGGCCATATATATTTGAAATGAAAACCTATCGTTATCGTGGGCATTCAATGTCTGACCCAGCAAAATACAGGTCAAAGGAAGAGGTTGAAAAGTACAAAGCTGAAAAAGACCCTATAGAAAATTTACGCAAAAAAATTGTAGAAAAAGGCTTTGCAGGTGAAAAGGAATTTGATGCTATTGAAAAACAGATAAAGGAAATCATCAATGACGCAGTTGAGTTTGCCAAGTCAAGTCCTGAGCCTGATGCAAATGAGTTGTTCACAGATATTCTGGTTGGAAACTAGGTGTTGTAGACAATATCTGTTATCTTTTATCACTTGCCATTGTGGTAATTGTGCTATATAAAGCGCAATCTTAAACCAACCATTGTACATATCATGGCAAAATCAGCGAATTTGGGCTTCCCAAGAATAGGCGCATTTAGAGAATTAAAAAAAACAGTAGAATCATTCTGGAAAGGTGAGATACAGGAATCTGATCTTCAGGCGAAAGCTAAAGAAATCCGCAAAACTAACTGGAGCACGCAAAAACAGGCTGGAATTGATATTATCCCTTCTAATGACTTTTCACTATATGATCAAGTATTAGACCATACTGCTATGTTTGGTGCAGTTCCTCACCGTTACAAATGGGAAGGTAGCTCAAACGTTGATACTACAACCTATTTCGCAATGGCTCGTGGCCGCCAGAAAGACGGTTATGACGTAACTGCTATGGAAATGACTAAGTGGTTCGATACCAACTATCACTATATCGTGCCTGAATTGTATAAAGGCATGAAGTTTAAATTGTCTTCAACCAAGATATTTGACCAATATCAGGAAGCAAAAGACCTTGGCATTGAAACCCGTCCAGTTGTTATTGGCCCTGTAACTTATTTGAAGTTGGCTAAAGTTAAAGACGCTGGCGTTAGCAATATGTCTTTCCTTGCTGACTTACTTCCAGTTTATAATGAAATATTTGCAAAGCTTGAAGATTTAGGTTGTAAACAAGTTCAAATAGATGAGCCTTTCCTTGCATTGGACCTCAAAGATGATGAGAAGAAAGCTTATACAAAAGCATTTGAGCAGATAGTTAATAAAACAAGCCTTGATATAACTGTTGCAACTTATTTTGATTCTCTGCGTGATAATGCTGATCTGGCTCTAAGCTTGCCAGTATCAACAATTCACATTGATTTAGTGCGTGGTAAAAACCAGCTTGAAGATGTGCTTACTAAATTACCTAATAACAAAAAGCTCTCTCTTGGTGTTGTTGATGGCAGAAATATTTGGAAAAATAATTATGCTGAGAGCGCAAAATTAATTGAAAAAGCAATTGAAAAAATTGGTTCTGAACGCATTATAATAGCGCCTAGCTGCTCACTTTTACATACTCCAGTTGACCTTGCTAATGAGAAAAAGCTAGATTCAGAAATCAAGAACTGGATGGCATATGCAACGCAAAAATTAAGTGAGATTTCTACATTAACTAAATTCGCAGCGAATGGTAGAAGGGTGGTTGAGGCTGAATTTGGTGAAAATGAAAGGGCGCAAAATAAACGTGCTGTTTCTGAAAAAATTCACAATCAGGCTGTTAAAAGCCGTACTTCTGGCATCAAGCAGGCAGATATGGAGCGCGCATCTGAATTTGATGAGCGTATTGCAAAACAGCAGGCTGCACTTAACTTACCAATCTTGCCAACCACTACTATTGGCTCTTTCCCTCAAACCGTAGAAATTCGTGAAGCACGTGCTAAGTTCAAAAAAGGTGAAATCACGCAAGCCCAATATGATAAATTCCTTGAAGAAAAAACTGCTGAATGCGTAAAGATTCAGGAAGAATTGAATATTGATGTTCCAGTTCATGGTGAGTTTGAGCGTAATGACATGGTAGAATATTTCGGTGAGCAATTAAGCGGTTTTGTGTTCTCTGAAAATGGCTGGGTACAATCTTATGGTTCGCGCTGTGTGAAACCTCCTGTTATATTTGGTGATGTATCTCGCCCTCAGCCTATGACTGTTCGCTGGAGTAAATTTGCGCAAACACTTACCAGGCGCCCGATGAAGGGGATGTTGACAGGGCCAGTAACTATACTTCAATGGTCTTTCGTTCGTGATGACCAGCCTAGGGAAACAACATGTAAGCAGATTGCGCTCGCTATCCGTGATGAAGTGGTTGATCTGCAAAATGCTGGTATCAAAGTAATACAGATAGATGAGCCAGCTATTCGTGAAGGTTTGCCTTTAAGGAATGCTGATAAGCAGGCTTACTTGAGGTGGGCTGTTGACAGCTTCAAAATATCAGCCGCTGGTGTTGAAGATTCAACGCAGATACACACTCATATGTGCTATTCTGAATTCAATGATATTATTGAAAGTGTGGCAGA
>DQGZ01000111.1:3585-3770 GCA_003531345.1 Alphaproteobacteria bacterium
AATACCCTAACCAGATTGGGCCAGGCGTGTATGATATTCACAGCCCACGTGTTCCTAAAGCTGAAGAGATGGAGCGTTTGCTTGATAAGGCGCTTAAAGTTCTTGATGCAAACCAGATATGGGTTAACCCTGACTGCGGTTTAAAAACTCGTGGCTGGCCTGAAACTAAAGGTGCTTTAGAACAA
>DQGZ01000111.1:3953-4125 GCA_003531345.1 Alphaproteobacteria bacterium
GTGCTTTAGAACAAATGGTAAAAGCTACAGAAAACACACGTAAAAAACTTTCTACTGAAAAGAAGGTGGCGAACGGTTAGCTGCAATGCGTCTTTGCGAGGGGTGAGTGCGACGAAGCAATCTGCCCTCGCAAGTCGGGCCTACTTTGGAATATTTACCTCCAACTCTTTCA
>DQGZ01000111.1:4376-16970 GCA_003531345.1 Alphaproteobacteria bacterium
ACTCTTTCAAGTAAAACTTATGAATCGATGGATTTCTCTCGCCACGCTAGCGTTGGCGCGGCAGGTCTCTATAGCAGCTCGCAATTTACTGATTAGGGGTGGTCGTCGTGCTATATCTCTGACTGCATCTAATAACAGTCAGAATTTTACAGCTTGTAATAAAAAATAAATATTTCCCCTTTACATTATAAAAATAATATAGTAATTGGCGCGTCCTTTTATATATAAATGCGTAAAATCACATGTCTAAAGTTGTCACAAAACGTTTAAAACTGGTTATTGAAGGCGGAAAAGCTAATCCTGCTCCTCCAGTTGGTCCAGCACTTGGTGCTGCAGGTGTTAATATAATGGATTTCTGTAAGCAGTTCAATGACAAGACCAAGGCAGTGCAAGGGCCTGTTCCTGTTAAAATTGATGTTTATAATGATAAAACTTTCAAATTCCGCACGACTCTTGCGCCAATGTCACACCTTATCAAAAAGGAAATAGGCATTGAGAAGGGTTCAACTACTCCTGGTTTGACAATAGTAAAAAAAATGACAAAAGCGCAGATCAAGTCAGTTGCTGAACAGAAACTACCCGATCTGAACACTGATAATATTAATCAGGCTATGAAGATAGTTGCTGGGCAAGCTCTTTCAATGGGGATTGAAGTTGAAGACCTTAACTAGAGGTTTCGGGTATCAGAGGTCAGGTTTCAGTATTATTTCTGATACCTGTAACCTGACACCTAGAGCCTGAATAAATTGATAACTAACAACAAAAAGTAAATAGAAAAATGGCTGCTCCTAAGAAAAAAGAAAAAACTGAGAAATCAACCACTCCTAAAATTGCTAAAGGTAATAGGTCGGTTCGTTATGCAAAAGCAACTGTTGGAAAGGACTTTGCGAAGGTTTATAGCCTGAAAGAGGCTGTTGCATTAGTTAAGTCATGTGCATCTGCTAAGTTTGATGAGTCTGTTGATGTTGCTGTTAACCTCGGAATAGACGTTAAGCAAACTGACCAGAATGTTCGTGGTGTAATATCGCTTCCCAATGGTACTGGTAAGAAAGTTACTATTGCAGTTTTCGCTCGTGATAAAAAGGCTGATGAGGCAAAAAAAGCTGGCGCGCAGATAATTGGCGCTGAAGACCTTATAGAAAAAGTTGCTAAAGGCGAAGTTAACTTTGATAAATGTATCGCAACACCAGACATGATGCCTTTACTTGGCAAGGTTGCTAAAGTATTGGGGCCTAAAGGTTTGATGCCTAACCCTAAGCTTGGCTCTGTATCTGATGATGTTGCAACTGCCGTTAAAAATGCGCTTGCTGGGCAGGTTGAGTATCGTGCTGATAAGGCTGGCGTAATTCATGCTATGGTGGGTAAAGCTTCATTTGCTGAAGACTCATTGGTGCAGAATGTTCAAACACTTATTGATGCGTTGAATAAAGCTAAACCTTCTAACTCAAAGGGTGTTTATCTGAAGAAGGTTTCGCTAAGTTCAACTATGGGGCCGTCTGTTAAGGTTGTTCCTGGTTCGATAAATTCATGAGGTTTCGGGTATCAGAGGTCGGGTTTTAGTTTTTGCTGACGCCTGGCTTCTGAGACCTAGAGCCTGACTAAACTTACTAACAACTAACTACTTATAACTAAAATGGTAGATAAGGCAAAAAAGCAAAAGCAGGTTGAGGAGTTAAACGCAAGTTTATCTTCGGCTACAACTGTTGTTATTGCGAATTATACCGGTCTTACTATTCCTGAGACGGATGAGCTCAGGAATGCCGCAAGGAAAGCAAAAGCAGGCATAAAAGTAAGCAAGAATACTTTGGCTAGAATAGCGAGCAAGGGTACTAAACACGAAAACATAATTGATCTGTTTTCTGGTCAGTCGCTTGTTGCATATTCAGATGATGCAGTTGCTGCCGCAAAGGTGGTAGCTGACTTTGCAAAAAAGAATGAGAAACTTTCTATCGTTGGCGGCTCTTTCAATGGTGACAAGTTGGATGCTAAATCTGTTAAAGACTTGGCTCAAACTCCGTCTCTTGATGAGTCTCGTGGTAGAATCGTTGGGTTACTTGTCGCGTCTGCGGGTCAAATCGCACGTATCGTCAATGAGCCGGCTTCTCAGCTTGCCAGGGTTTTTTCTGCTTACGGTGAGAAACAATAAGGTTTCAGGTGTTGGAGGTCAGGTGTCAGGGAGTTTCTGAAACCTGGAACTTAAAACCTATAATCTAAAATTAATAACTAACAAATTGAGGTAAAATATGGCTACGAATTTAGACAAAATCGTTGAAGATTTATCAGCGTTAACAGTATTGGAAGCTTCTCAGCTTTCTAAATTGCTTGAAGAGAAGTGGGGTGTTTCTGCTGCTGCTCCTGTTGCGGTTGCTGCTGCTCCTGCTGGTGCTGCTGCTCCTGCTGCTGAAGAGAAAACAGCTTTCACATTAGTTCTTGCTGATGGTGGTGCAAATAAAATCAACGTAATTAAGGAAGTTCGCGCTATAACTGGCTTAGGCTTGAAAGAAGCGAAAGACCTTGTTGAAGGAGCTCCTAAAACGGTTAAAGAAGGTCTTAAGAAAGACGAAGCTGACAAGTTCAAGAAGCAACTTGAAGCTGCTGGTGCAAAAGTTGAGCTTAAGTAATTTTCTCCGTAGTAACTGGTTACTGGTAACTGGTTGCTAGAATTCCTGCCTCTCCTGTGAAAATCGGGAGAGGCTTTAGCTTTTGTGGTAGCTAATAATATCGCTACCTATCATCTTAGAGATTTAAGTAACTTGAACTACCTACCAGAAGATAGTTTAAGGTTACTAAAAATTTAAACTTTATATACAGGAATATGTCTTACTCACTGACCCAACGCAAAAGGATAAGAAATTCATTCGGAAAATATTCATCAAACTTTAATCTGCCAGACCTGATAGAGATACAGAAAAACTCTTATGAGCTTTTTCTTCAGGCCAATATTAAACCTGAGGCTCGCAAAGATCGTGGTTTGCAGAACGTATTCAAGTCAGTGTTCCCTGTTGAGGATTTGGCTGGTACTGCAACATTGGAGTTTGTTAAATATGATTTCGGGCGTCCAAAGTATAACGTAACTGAGTGTATTCAGAGAGGGCTTACATATTCTGCGCCATTAAAGGCAACCTTGCGCCTTATCGTTTGGGATAAGAATGAGGAAGCGGGCACAAGGGAGGTAATGGGTATTAAAGAGCAGGAAGTTTACATGAGTGACCTGCCACTTATGACTGATAATGGCACTTTCATAGTAAATGGCACAGAGCGTGTTGTGGTTTCTCAAATGCATCGTTCACCTGGTGTTTTCTTTGACCATGACGGCGGCACAACCCATGCTTCAGGTAAAGTTCTTTTCTCCGCAAGGATAATTCCTTACCGTGGCTCGTGGATGGATTTTGAATTTGATGCAAAAGACCTTCTGTATTTCCGTATTGATAGGAAGCGTAAAATATATATTTCTTCGTTATTGCGTGCGCTTGGCATGGATAATAAGGAGATCGTGCAAACTTATTTCAAGTCAATAACTGCGGTGAAAACAGCAAAAGGCTGGGCAATTGATTTTGTACCTGAAAACTACTCAGGTGACCTTGAGTTTGACCTGATAGATGCTGCATCTGGTGAAATAGTTGTTTCTAAGGGTACAAAACTTACGCCTAGAAAATCTAAGAAATTTAAGGAAGACGGTCTTGAGAAAGTTATCATTTCTGATGATCTTCTTACCCGCAAATATTCTGCTGAAGACCTAGTTGATGCAAAAACTGGTGAAATTATACTTGCTGCTGGAACTTCAATTACTTCAGAAGCGCTTGAGAAAATAGCTAAAGCAGGTACTAAGGCAATTGAGCTGGTTGATAATGCAGCATTTTCAAAACCTTATATACTTGACTCATTATCGGCTGATAAGAACCAGAACCGTGAAGATGCTCTGTTTGACATCTATCGTGTTCTTCGCCCTGGTGAGCCGCCTACAATTGAAGCATCAGAAGGCTTATTTAAATCTCTGTTCTTTAGTGGTGAAAGATATGACCTTTCGGATGTTGGTCGTGTAAAAATGAATGCACGTCTAGGTTTGAATATATCTGATGAAGTTACAATTTTAACCAAGGAAGACATTGTTGAAATAGTACGCAAAATAGTTGAAATAAGAGATGGTAAGGGTGAGATAGATGATATTGACCACCTTGGAAATCGCCGTGTTCGCTCAGTTGGTGAATTAGTTGAAAACCAAATGAGAATTGGCTTACTACGTGTTGAAAAAGCTATTTTAGAAAGAATTGGTGCAGTTGAAATTGATACTGTAATGCCTAATGACATTATAAACTCTAAGCCTTTAGCGGCTTCATTGAAAGAGTTTTTTGGTCTTTCCCAATTATCACAATTCATGGATCAGACCAACCCATTGTCTGAAGTTACCCACAAGCGTAGGCTTTCTGCTTTAGGGCCTGGTGGTCTAACTCGTGAAAGAGCGGGGTTTGAAGTACGTGACGTGCACCCAACCCATTATGGCCGTATCTGCCCGATTGAAACTCCAGAGGGTCCGAATATTGGTTTGATAAACTCCCTTTCTACTTATGCACGTGTTAATAAATATGGCTTTATTGAAACCCCATATGCAAAAGTTGTTGATGGAAAATTAACTACAGAGATAAATTATTTATCAGCAATTGAAGAAGGTAAGTTTGTTATTGCTCAGGCTGATGCAAAGATTGATGGTAAAGGAAAATATACTGAAGAGTTGGTTTCTTGCCGTAAATCTGGTGATTTCATAATGATAAAACCTTCAGATATACAATATGCCGATGTCTCCCCTAAGCAGCTTGTTTCGGTTGCTGCATCATTGATACCTTTCCTTGAAAATGATGATGCGAACCGTGCGTTGATGGGTTCAAACATGATGAGGCAGGCGGTTCCATTGTTAAAGTCGGATGCTCCGCTTGTTGGTACTGGTATGGAAGCTCCAGTTGCTTTTGACTCTGGCGCTGTAATAGTTGCAAAACGTGATGGTATAGTTGATAAGGTTGATGCTACCCGTATCGTTATAAAAGTAACTGATAAGAAAACTGATACATTCTCCGTTGATATCTATAATCTTCGTAAGTTCCAGAGAACTAACCAAAACACCTGTATCAACCAGAAGCCAATAGTTAAAACTGGTGATGCCGTTAAGAAGGGGGATATAATTGCTGACGGTCCTTCAACTGACCTTGGTGAATTAGCGCTTGGTAAAAACGTTATTGCAGCGTTCATGCCTTGGAATGGTTACAACTTCGAGGATTCCATTTTAATATCTGAGCGTATTGTTAAAGATGACGTTTACACTTCAATTCATATTGAAGAGTTTGAATCTGTAGCACGTGATACTAAGCTTGGCGCAGAAGAAATAACCCGTGATATACCTAACGTTTCTGATGAAAACTTAGTGAACATTGATGAAACTGGTATCGTTCATATTGGTGCTGAAGTTGGGCCTGGTGATATATTGGTGGGTAAAGTTACGCCGAAATCTGAATCTCCTATGACGCCAGAAGAAAAACTTCTGCGCGCGATATTCGGTGAAAAAGCGGCTGACGTAAAAGACAGCTCACTGCGTATGAAGCCTGGTATATCTGGTACCGTGGTTGATGTTCGTGTTTTCTCTCGCCGTGGTGTTGAGAAAGATGAAAGAACAATGGAAATTGAGCGTGCGGAAATTGAGCGTTTGAAAGCTGACAGGAATGATGAATACAAGATCATTACAGCGCCTATTTTTGACAGGTTAACAAAATTGTTAGCAGGGCAGAAGGCTTCCAAGCCAGTTGCTCCTATCAAAAAAGGCGACAAGATAGAAAAAGCAAAATTATCAGAAATACCAAACGTAAAATTATTTACACTGGAAGTTGATGATGCTGGCGTAATGTCCAAGGTTAAAGAGCTGAAAGATGAATATGACAGCACTGTTAAACAGCTTGAGGAAAAACTCAATGAGCGTATTGAAAAATTACAATCAGGTGATGACCTTCCTTCAGGTGTTTTAAAAGTTGTTAAAGTTTATGTTGCGGTAAAACGTAAATTGCAGCCTGGTGATAAAATGGCGGGTCGCCACGGTAACAAGGGTGTTGTTTCCAAAATTTGCCCCGCTGAAGATATGCCGTTCCTTGAAGATGGAACGCCTGTTGACGTGGTGTTGAACCCGCTTGGTGTGCCTTCTCGTATGAATATCGGTCAGATATTTGAAACCCACCTTGGCTGGGCTTCTTATACTTTAGGCAAGCAAATAGGCGAAATGGTAAATGAATACCAGAACAGCAAGGGTAAAGGTAAAATATCTGATATACGTGATAAAATAGCTGATAATTATTCAAGCAATGATGACATTTCTGAAATAAAGGCAATGAATGATAATGAAGTTATTGAACTTGCTGGCAACCTTACAAAAGGTGTTCCATTTGCAACACCAGTATTTGATGGTGCAAAGGAACAGGACATCAGTGATAAGTTGAAAAGTGCTGGTATCAGCACTTCTGGTCAGTTTAACCTTTTTGACGGAAGAACAGGTGAGAAATTTGACAGGAAAGTTACAGTAGGTATAATATATATACTTAAGCTTCACCACCTTGTTGATGACAAACTTCACGCTCGTTCAATTGGGCCATACAGTTTAGTTACTCAGCAACCACTTGGCGGTAAGTCACACTTTGGTGGTCAAAGGTTCGGTGAGATGGAGTGCTGGGCACTTCAAGCTTATGGTGCTGCTTATACATTACAGGAGATGTTAACTATCAAGTCTGATGACGTAGTTGGCAGAACCAGAGTGTATGAATCAATAGTAAAAGGAAATCATTCTTTTGAAGCTGGTGTTCCTGAATCATTTAACGTTATGGTTAAAGAGCTTAGGTCGCTTTGCCTGAATGTAGAGTTAAAACAGAAGGAGGAATAACAATGATTTCCTCTTTCGCAAACGAACAGGTGGTTAGTGAGTCCTCTCTGATACCCCCCCAATACAAAGGCTGGCTAGCCACCTACCTGTTCTTTTTCCAGTCATTAGTATCAGTGTTTAGTGTTAGTGCGCATAGCGCTACTGAACGTTTTGTAATTCTATCTCAAAATATAAAATCACTGATACTGGATACTGATACTAGTCACTTGCTAATCACTGATACTAATCACTAATAAGGAGTATATATGCGTTCTGAAGATATGTTCAGCATTTTTAACGGTCAAAAGAAAAGTCAGGAGTTTGACATTCTTCAAATTTCCCTTGCGTCTCCTGAGAAGATACGCAGTTGGTCATATGGTGAGGTAAAAAAGCCTGAAACCATTAACTACAGAACTTTTAAACCTGAGAAAGACGGTTTATTCTGTGCAAAAATATTTGGTCCTATCCGTGATTATGAATGTATCTGCGGTAAGTATAAGCGTATGAAATACCGTGGTATCGTGTGTGAAAAATGCGGTGTGGAAGTTACTACATCTAAAGTTCGCCGTGAACGCATGGGGCATATTGAGTTGGCTTCTCCAGTTGTTCATATCTGGTTCCTTAAATCTCTTCCTTCTCGTATCGGCTTATTGCTTGATATGGCATTGAAAGATCTTGAGAAGGTTTTATATTTTGAATCTTTCGTTGTAACTGATTCTGGCTTATCACCGTTCAAACGTGGTGAACTTATATCAGAAGAGCAATATTACAAAGCTCAGGAAGATTTTGGTGAAGGCTCTTTCAACGCAATGATAGGCGGTGAAGCAGTGCAATACCTGCTTAAAAACCTTGACCTTGAGCAAATGAAGGTTGATCTTCGTGCCGAACTGGTTGACTGCAAATCTGATGCGAAACGTAAAAAAATTGTTAAGCGTTTAAAACTGGTTGAGAACTTACTTGAGTCTGACAATAAACCTGAGTGGATGGTAATGGAAGTATTACCAGTTCTTCCGCCTGATCTTCGCCCACTAGTTCCTCTTGATGGTGGTCGTTTTGCGACATCGGACTTAAATGACTTGTACAGAAGGGTTATCAACAGGAATAACCGTTTAAAAAGACTTATGGAGCTTAATGCCCCTGATATTATCATCCGTAATGAAAAAAGGATGTTGCAGGAATCGGTTGACGCATTATTTGACAATGGTCGTCGTGGCAGAGTTATAAAAGATGCTAACAAGCGTCCGTTCAAATCACTTTCTGACATGTTAAAAGGTAAGCAGGGGCGTTTCCGTCAGAACTTACTTGGTAAACGTGTTGACTATTCAGGTCGTTCGGTAATTGTTGTTGGTCCTGAGTTAAAGCTTCACCAATGCGGTATACCTAAGAAAATGGCTCTGGAATTATTCAAACCATATATCTACGCTAAACTTGAGCAATATGGTCTGGCAACTACAATTAAAGTTGCGAAGAAAATGGTAGAAGCTGAACGCCCAGAAGTTTGGGATATTCTTGAAGAAGTTATCAAGGAACACCCAGTGCT
This sequence comes from Alphaproteobacteria bacterium, assembly GCA_003531345.1. GTDB lineage: Bacteria > Pseudomonadota > Alphaproteobacteria > Rickettsiales > UBA8987 > UBA8987. The sequence continues at coordinate 12,806 of DQGZ01000111.1, forward strand.
TTTAAACCGTGCTCCTACACTTCACAGGCTTGGTATTCAAGCGTTTGAACCATTACTTATTGAAGGTAAGGCTATCCGTTTACACCCGCTTGTTTGTACAGCATTCAACGCTGACTTTGACGGTGACCAAATGGCTGTTCACGTTCCATTATCAATTGAAGCTCAGCTTGAAGCACGTATATTGATGATGTCAACTAACAACGTTCTTTCTCCTTCAAATGGTAAGCCAGTTATCGTTCCATCACAGGATATAGTTCTGGGTCTTTACTATCTTTCATTACAGTTTGATGGTGAGAAAGGTGAGGGCAGTTTATTCAGGAATGTTGGTGAAATTCTTCATGCAGTTGAGGCTGGTGCGGTTACGCTTCACGCTAAAATAAAGTCACGTTTTGAAACGGTTGACAAGGAAGGAAATAAAATAACCCAGATAGTTGAAACAACTCCTGGTCGTATGATACTTTCTGACCTTCTGCCTAAGCATCATAAGGCTGGCTTTGAGCTGATAAATAAAGTTCTTACTAAAAAAGAAATATCTAAATTAATTGAGCAGATATACCATAAATGTGGTCCTAAGGCGTCAGTTATATTCTCTGATAAAATGATGCAGCTAGGCTTTAAATACGCATGTAAAGCTGGTATTTCATTCGGTAAGGACGATATTGTTATCCCTGAAAACAAAGATCAGATCATCGGTAAAACTGAAGGTCAGGTTCGTGAATTTGAAAAACAATATCAGGATGGTCTTATTACCAAAAAAGAGAAATACAATAAAGTAGTTGATGCTTGGTCACATTGTACTGATCAGGTTTCTAACGAAATGATGAAATATGTTAGCGGAAAAATTAAAACTGCAAACTGGAAAGATAAAACTGGTCAGAATTCTGTAAATTCAATCTACATGATGGCAGATTCAGGCGCTCGTGGTTCTGCAGCGCAGATAAAACAGCTTGCAGGTATGCGTGGTCTTATGGCTAAACCATCTGGTGAAATTATTGAGAAGCCTATTATCTCAAACTTCAAGGAAGGTCTTAACGTATTTGAGTATTTTAATTCAACCCACGGTGCACGTAAAGGTTTAGCAGATACTGCCCTTAAAACTGCAAACTCTGGTTACTTAACTCGTAGGCTGGTTGACGTTGCACAGGACGCAATAGTTAAAGAAGTTGATTGCGGCTCTAAAAATGGTCTGGTTGCTCAGGCTATCACTGAATCTGGTCAAACTATTGTATCATTGATGGATAAAATAGTTGGCAGAACTAGTGTGGTAGATGTTAAAAATCCAGTAACTAATGAGTTGATAGTTAAATCTGGTGAATTGATAACTGAAAACATTGCAGAGAAAATTGAGGCAGCTGGTATCTTGGCTGTGAAAATACGCTCTATAATCACTTGTGAAACCAAGCATGGCGTATGTGCAAAATGTTACGGACGTGACCTTGCTTCAGGGCATTTAGTAAATGTTGGTGAAGCAGTTGGTGTTATTGCTGCGCAATCAATCGGTGAACCTGGTACCCAGCTAACGATGAGAACTTTCCACATTGGTGGTGCGGCTACATCTTCTGCTGAACAGGCATCACTTGATGCAGCGTTTGACGGTAAAGTGAAAATAGAGAACCGTAATATCGTTGTGGATAGTGAAAAACGTAACGTGGTGATGAGCCGTTCTTGCGAAGTTGTTATCATTGATGATAAAGGCATTGAACGTGCAAGAAACAAAGTTCCATACGGTGCAAGGCTAACAGTTGATGATAACTCAAAAGTTAAAGCTGGACAACGTATTGCAGAATGGGATCCGTACACTATTCCTATCATTACTGAGAAATCTGGTCATATAGTTTACCGTGACTTGGTTGATGGTATATCAATCAAGAAAGTTGTGGATGAAACAACAGGCTTAACTTCAAAAGTAATCACTGACTGGAAATTGTTTAAAGGCGGCTCAAACCTTCGCCCACGTGTTACATTGCGTGATGCTGATGAGAATATCGTTTGCCTGTCAAACGGTCTTGAAGCTCGTTACTTCCTTCCTATTGATGCTATTCTTTCAGTTGAAGATGGTCAGGAAGTTCACGCTGGTGATGTTGTTGCTCGTATTCCTAGGGAATCTTCTAAAACAAAAGATATTACTGGTGGTTTACCTCGCGTTGCAGAACTTTTTGAAGCACGTAAACCAAAAGACCACTCTATCATTGCTGAAACTGAGGGGTATATTCAGTTTGGTAAAGATTATAAGTCTAAAACCCGTATATCAATAGTTCCTAAGGAAGCAGATAAGCAGCCTATTGAATATATAATTCCTAAAGGTAAGCACCTTCTTGTAAATGAGGGTGACTATGTTCAGAAAGGGGATTTATTAATGGACGGCTCTCCAGTTCCTCATGATATTTTACGTATTTTGGGTGTTGAAGCTTTAACCAGATATTTAACTGAAGAGATCCAGAAAGTTTACCGCCTGCAAGGTGTAACTATCAATGATAAACACATTGAAATAATAGTTACGCAGATGTTGCAGAAAGTAGAGATAACTGATGCTGGTGATACAACCTTCCTGCAAGGTGAAGAAACAGACAGGGAAGACCTTGACAAGGAAAATGCAAAAGTAATTGCAGAAGGTTTACGCCCTGCAAGTTTTGCACCATTACTGCAAGGTATAACTAAAGCGTCACTTCATACTAAGTCGGTAATTTCTGCGGCTTCGTTCCAAGAAACTACTCGTGTATTAACTGAAGCCGCTGTTTCGGGCGCAGTTGATGAATTATGGGGCTTGAAAGAGAACGTTATCGTTGGTAGGTTGATACCTGCTGGTACTGGCGCTTACCTTGCTAAAATCAAGAAAGAATCTTTAAGGCTTGATGATGCCAAAATAGCTTCTGATGTTGCAAAACTTGAAGCTAAGCACGCTGAACAAAGTGAGCCAGAGCAAGATGCTGAAAAAGCAGGCAAGAAAAAAGCAAAAACTGCTTAATGCTTCCTTTGTAGCACATAGCACCCCCATCATTGTATAAATGGGGGGTGCTTAGGTTTTTTGGCATAATTAAAAAATGTGGAATACTCACCTTAATCAACTATAAATCTTATTATATTCAAACAGTACTTTACGTTCAATTTACAAAATAAATAAGCGAAAGTATGCTGACCATTGTCTTTTTGTCTTTAAAGAAAATTTTTAAGTTCCAGAGTAGGTGTGGATTCGCAGGTGCTGAATAGCGCTGTGAGTAAGAGGAGAGAGGCTATAATTAAAGCCTCATTCGCTATTTGTGCTGCCACTGCTTCCGCCACGGCGAGGTTTGCCAGTAACCACTGTAACGCCTGCTTTTGGCATAGTCATTTGCGTAAAGAACTCATCATTATCTTTTGAGTCTTTAACCTTATCCATAAGGAATTCCATGGCGTCAATAGAGCCCATAGGTGCAAGTATTTTACGCAACACCCATATTTTCTGCATCTCACCTTCGTCATAAAGTGCTTCTTCATGGCGTGTGCCTGATTTTAATATGTCTATCGCTGGGAAGATACGCTTATCAGCAAGTTTTCTATCAAGAACTATCTCACTGTTACCTGTACCTTTGAATTCCTCAAATATCACTTCATCCATACGAGAGCCAGTATCAATAAGTGCGGTTGCTATAATAGTAAGTGAGCCACCTTTTTCAATGTTACGAGCCGCGCCGAAGAAGCGTTTCGGGCGTTGCAACGCATTTGCATCCACGCCACCAGTTAAAACCTTTCCTGATGAAGGAACAACCGTGTTATAAGCACGTGCCAGCCTTGTAATTGAGTCTAATAAAATAACTACATCTTTACCTTGCTCAACTAATCTGCGTGCCTTTTCAATGATTATTTCCGCAAGCTGAACGTGGCGAGTTGCTGGTTCATCAAAAGTTGATGAAACAACTTCACCTTTAACGCTGCGGCTCATATCTGTAACTTCTTCTGGTCGTTCATCTATCAGAAGAACTATAAGCTCACATTCTGGGTGGTTAGTTTCAATTGATTTAGCAATTGACTGCAATAATACGGTTTTACCAGTACGGGGTGGTGCAACAATAAGCGCACGTTGTCCCTTACCAAGCGGGCAGATAAGATCTATCCCTTGCCGAAAGATTATTCTTTTCCTTTAGGGTGGTTTCCATGTTTATCTTTTTATTCGGATAAAGCGGAGTTA
>DQGZ01000129.1:0-4534 GCA_003531345.1 Alphaproteobacteria bacterium
AAAATCTAGTCTTTCTATGCCATTAAAGCTCCTCTTTGATGTTGGTTTTCAAGAGGAATATACTTTAAAAGAGATTCAAAATACGATTTCCGAAAAGGGGCATAAAGTTTTAAAAGAGTTTGCTTCTGAGGCGTATGGCTTATTAAAGTATACAGACAATTTGTATAATCTTATTGAAGAAACTGGATTTGAATATTCTTATATTTCAAGACCATCAATAAAGAAGAATAGGCATAATCTGGGTTATAATGACTGGGAGTATTTAATAGACCTTTGTAGTGAGAGTTTGCTTAGTCTTATGGGGGATAGGAGGCAAAAAGATAAAGCAAAGGCATTAATAACCTTATATTTAGAAGAAAAAAACCGACTGTTTTTGAGAATAGCATTGCACTGCCTTTCTGAGGCTAATAAATTTAGTGTGGCTGAGAAGTATAGATTAGTTAGAAAATATATATTTAAAGATTTAAACTACAAAGAGTGTAATTTCCTTTCTTCAGTTCTAATGAAGGAAATATTTGATTTGCTTCAAGCGCTATTTAAAGAAGAATCTTTTAATATTAATGTGTCTAATAAGATTATAGGTTATATTTATAGCTTATATCAGCAAATATTAAACGAGGTAGACCCAGAAGAAATTAAGTATAGAGACGCTTATACTCATAGAATTGGGCAGTTTTTACATAAAATTAAAAAGGTAAACCCTAATTATAAATTCACCGGTAGTATCGGTGAAATGTATCTAACACTTAAAGAGAAGTTTAAGCAGGACTTGAAAGATGATGATGAATTGAATACGACTTTTGAATCAGGAGTAGTGGCTCCTCATACGGGGGTACTAATAGACAAAAAAATTTCTAAAGAAGAATTTGAAAAGGCGAGCTTCACACAACATAAAGCTTGGCTAGATGAATATTTGGCAAATACTGAAAGGCATTATCGTCTAAAAGATATTAATGAATCAAGAGAGCTTTGGAATAAATATGCTGATACAAACTTTACATTTGTTTTAGAAAAGTTAAGACAGTTCAAAGAAGAGAGCTATGTGCTCTTCCGATCTTATCGCAGTATTATTGACAAATTGAATTCTACAGAGAAAGCTTCTGTAGATAAAAATGTGTACAAATTCTTGGAATTCTTGAACTCTATAGATATTGAACAGGTATTTAGGCCGGAAACCGATGATAAAAGACTTTTTGAATGGTATGAATATACAATTTCAGGAATAGCCAGATTCTTAGAAGTGCTACCAGACCTAGAGACATTTAGGGATAATATAGAATATGATATATATTTATCTGTTTTAGAAAAAACAGTAAATACTATCTCGAATGGAGATTTTGAGAGGAGGGAAAAAGGAAATGATTCTATCAGTAAGTATTTATCAAATGATGCTGCAAAGACAGAAAAGTATCATATATTAGATTCGGCAATAAATCATCCTGTAGGATTTGTAGTTGACGGTCTAATAAAATGCATATGGAAAGATTTGGCTGGTAAAAAGGCTGATGAAAGGCAAATTATAAAATATAAATATTATCTGGATAAGATATATAATTTAGATAGCGCCTTATATACGGCAAAGCTTGCAAAAACTATATATGCTAGAAACTTATTTTATCTATACCACTTCTTTCCAGATTGGGCTAAGCAAAACCTTATTCCGATGATGAACTGGGATAATGGTAAAGATGCCTTATATTATTGGGACGCCTATATGTATAGCGCAAGAGTTTCCTCTGATCTGGTATTAAATCTAAAGGATTTAATTTATAAAGGAATTACTGAAAGAAAGATAAGTTCGTTAGAAGATAATGTGCAAAATAACTTTATAGGAATTATAACACTAGCAATTCTCTATGGTATTGATGAGGATGAAGAAAAGAACATCTTTAGCAAAGAAGAGATTCTTGAAATGGCTAAAAGCCTAGATAAAAGGCAGTTGCGCAGTTTTGTTCTTTCATTTACTCAGCAAATTCAGTCGGTTCAAGGTGAGGTAAATCAAGGTCGTCAATCTGCCGAAAAGTACATTTTAGCAAAAAACCTTTTGATTAAAACTTTAGAAGAATTAAACCAAAATGGGGTTGATTTTACTTCTTCTGGAGCCACTCAAGAGATAATAAGATTTATGTCTGCTATATTTACTGAAGTGGATTATAGGAATAATTTGCAGTTAATTAAAAAAATAGTTGGAAAGGTTAAAAAGAGTGATGCTTTCTTTGCTTATCACTCGATAAATGCATGTAGAGATGCTTGGAAAACTTCGACTAGACAAATGTTAACTTTGTTAGCGAAATTATCTCCTGAATATGCATATGTTGGAACTGACCTAGAAGTATTAATGAGCTTTATAAAAGAACAAGAACCAGGTATAGAAGGAGAAGAAGAATATAAGGATTTATCTGATCTCTTAACTATATCAACTCACTAAATTCAGATATAACAATATAATTGAGCCTTAATTACCTCAAGTTGAATAATTCCGCCTTGTTTAGCGATATTTAGCAAATCAGAAGGTTAATTCTCTTGTAATTCCAGTCTATTTTTTTATAGTGTGTGTAAGAGTGGCGGTTAAAGCCATTCTGGGGCGTAGAAACCTCTTTGTCAAGTGCGGTTACAATAGCAAAAGCCGTACAAATTTTGCTGTTCTTCCTCGATTAATCTATGGTCGGGGAAACAGTGGCGTATGTCCAATGGTTAATAGCCTAAAGGCTACTGTGACCTATCACTTGACAGGTTTTTCTACCTCCTCGACTACCAGAAGCAAATCAACATTGTTATCCGGTAGTCTTTATTAATTTAAAAAGGGGAAATCCGTATGTCCAAGAAATTGTTATTAACTACTGCAATAGTTTCATCAGCTATACTTTCTGCATGTGCCAGTGGCTCACAATATGCAGGTAATGTTTATAAAGCTGACCAGTTAAACCAGCAACAGGAAGCTAAAACTGTTAAGATATTAGCTGTATTACCTGCTAAAATTGAAGTTGATAATTCGGAAGGTAAGAAAAATGCTCAGGTTATAGGTGGTTTGCTAGGTACAATCGGTGGAGCAGTCGCAGGTAATGAACTGGCTGATAATCACAATGAGGGAATATTGGTAGGCGGAGTAGGTGGTGGCGCAGCAGGTGCAGCCGCAGGTTCACTGGTTAATGATAAGGTTCTGGTTGATGGCGTTTCAATTAGCTATACGCACAAAGGCAAAACTCTAAACTCTGTTCAGGTAGGTCGTAAATGTGAGTTCACTCCGGGGACTGCTATAATGGTGACAACTGAGAAGAAGGAAACAAGGATACAGGCTAATGCTACTTGTCCGGAAGAAACTAAGGGAGGTAAGTAATATGCGTTACATTGTCCTTACTTTAACTTTGGGGTTAATTTCAACATCTGCATATAGCCAATCTCTGGCGGATCAGATAAATGCTGTAGATAAATCATATCAACATGAACAATCCAGTGCGGAGGCGGCAAATAGGAAGGCCATTGCTGCCGAGCGAGCAAGAAAAGTTGAGGCTCAGGCTAGAGAGGCTGCAAAGCAGAAAGCTCAGGATAAATTATTGAAGCGTGATTTAAGCTATGAAGATGAGCTACGGAAAGTTGAGCTTGAAAACCTGAAACTGGAACTACAGGCCAGACGTACACGCGTGGAACGCAGTAATGAATTTATTGACCAAGAACTCAAAGAACAAGCTGCTGGTACTGATCTGATACAATCCAACGCTGATGCTGTACGTAATATCTCTGATGGTGTTAAAGAGAAAATGAAAAGTCAGGGCAGGGCTGAGGAAAAGAAAGCTAAGGGCTTCTGGGGATTTTAATAACAACAAATTAACTTTAACAATGATAATTGAGGCAGGCAGTAATTTATATCTCAGTTCCTAAAGAGCTGAAAGGGAATTATAATAATGTGTTAAGAGAACAAAACACGGCCTGCCTAGAGACAGCCCTATGTTATGGGTTAATGATTAAGGGGTCAATAATTGATGATAAGGGTAAAATCTACAATACGAAAAGGCCAAGATTTTATGAGCTTATCGAATACCTAGAGAGGAAAAAAGACAGGCAATATATAATTCTGCTGAAAAACTTGAATATTCTTACCCCTGTAGAGTCAGAGCTTGAAAAAATTCTGAGGCTGGTACGCAGGCGCACTAAGCGTGTTACCTTTATTGAAGCTGATGAAATTGATAACCATGCAGAATTATTAAAAAAGTTAGGTCTATATTTTAACCAACATAGCCTGATGGATATTATGGAGGCTTAAGAAAATAAACCTGCTACAGGCCTGAAACTATATTTGCCGAAGCGGTGGCCGGAAAAGATATTGTTACCGGTTGAGAAGAGAAATACAGGCCTCAGTTTTGGTATAGCGAGTAAGGCAGAGTCTTTTGTCTGGTAACGAGAGCAAGTTTTCACTTGAGTAAATGTAATAAAAACAAAGAGGAAAAATGATAATATCATACTTAAATATTACTGATAAGGTACTTAAAGGTGGTTATACTAAGAATGAGTATCTATTACATCTTAACGCTAATAT
>DQGZ01000129.1:4862-5329 GCA_003531345.1 Alphaproteobacteria bacterium
GAATTTAAGCTACCGACAGAATTTCAAAAGATGCTGTTAGAAATTGAAACTAGTTCAAATCCAGTAACAGTGATGATATTTGATTATAATAATCTGCACCATAATTCTGAAATGCGGGGAAAAATGTTTGGCCTGTTAAAGGAATTAGATGATGTTAAGGTTTATCTGGCAAATACGAACAGAGAGGAAAGATATATTGATTGGCGTAAGTAGTAGGGGTTAATAGGATATTAACCCCATAAGTCGTCAATCTTTTGTTCTTTTTAGTTTAGGTGGATATATAGATTCTGGGACGGAATAAAAAGTGATGGTATTATTCAATGTCCATAAGTCTTTTTTTACTTTCCTTCCTAGATGTTTGTAATTTTTTGATACTTTCTTTAGAATTCCATGTTTTTCCATATTTATACATGCGATTTCAACCTCCTTAATATTTTTAAAGCCTCTGACGAACCTCTTTATTTCAG
>DQGZ01000037.1:0-411 GCA_003531345.1 Alphaproteobacteria bacterium
TTTAACTGTGAGTAATCACTGCAAAAATTCACCAGTATTTTATTTTCATTTTCTGCCATGCAGGCAAACAGGTCAAGGCAAACCAGCTTATGCGGCTGGGTTTTGAAATCCATAAATTTAAGTGCGGTCAGGCATTCCTCAAATTCAGGGTAGTTTTTAAAGTAAAATGGCAGGCAGGCATAATCAAGCTCACACTCAGCGTTGGCTGAAAAACCCTTCATTATATCAAGTATTTTTTCATTACTGAGGTATGAAATATAGCTATTGCAATTAAGTATAAGAGTTTTTTCTTTCATTATTGGTTTTAAGCAATATTAATTATTGGTTGCTGGAGTTGTGTGAATACTCTGGCGTATCTGAATACAAACTTACAATAATATTGCGGTATATTTTTGTCTATGGAAAAAAATA
>DQGZ01000037.1:616-3912 GCA_003531345.1 Alphaproteobacteria bacterium
TGCTCTTCCGATCTTATTTTTGTCTATGGAAAAAAATATAATAATATTTGGTGCTTCAGGGCATGCCAAGGTCGTAATAGACATTATAGAAGGGCAGGGCTTATACAAAATAGCAGGGATTGCAGATAAGGCGGTCAACGGCAATTCTAAACTTCTGGGTTACAGGGTTTTTTCTGAGGAAGAACTTGCAGCTGAAATAAATAAAAACAATGTTTTTGGAGGAATAGTTGCTGTCGGTGATAATTATATAAGAAGTAAAATAGTAGAGAAAATCGCGTCACAATTTCCTGATTTTAATTTTATAAATGCAATACATCCTTCCTGTCATATTTCTAGGCATTCCACTATTGGTTCTGGTAATGTTTTTATGGCTGGCAGTATTGTTAACGCTGGGACAAAAATTTTTGATCATAATATAATCAATACTAATTCATCTATAGATCATGATTGTGCGGTAGGCAGTTATTCCACAATTGCACCTAGCGTATCACTAGGTGGCGGAGTAACATTGAAGCCTTTTTCCTCTATTCTTATCGGTGCGGTGGTGAAGCATAATGTTACGATAGGAAAAAATTCGGTAATAGGCGCAGGTTCTGTTGTTCTGCATGACGTTCCTGAAAACTCCCTAGCATATGGTGTTCCAGCAAAAATAATCAGAACTAGAATTGACGGTGAGAGATATTTATAGTTAGATAGTGTCGTCAAATTATAATTACAATTTAACGATACTATCTGAAGCTCCAAATGTAAAAATATAACAAATAAAACTGGATTTAGTTTTTATAATCAAATAGTAGTTTTAATATAAAAAAATTCTCAAGCCCCATGAAGAAATATCTAATAGCTGCTGTTATTTCATTAATATCAATTTCTGCTGTGGCGGAAAGTTATAAAGTTCTGGCAATAGTTAACGGCAGGGCTATCTCTAACCTTCAGCTTAAGCAGCGTGTTGATATAATAATGGACTCAACCGCAATGCCAAAAACTAGAGAGAACAGGCTGAAAGTTTCAAAAGAAGCAATTGAAATACTTATAAATGAATCAATTCAGGCACAGGAAGCAAAAGACAAAGGTGTGGAATTAAAAGAGAGTGAGCTCAACGCCGCATTAGCAGACCTTGAGGCAAAGAACGGAATGCGCCCAGGAACTTTTAAAAGTTTTGTTCAGGGCAGGGGGCTTTCATATCAGGCAGCGTTGGAGCAGATAAGGGCAGGACTTATATGGAAAAAAACAGTTTCAAAATTTCTTCGCCCAAGCCTTAAAGTGAGCGAAAGGGAAATAAAAAACAAAATGAAAGACCTATCAAAAGTGCCGCAAAAGCTTATTTATGGCATATCTGAAATTATCATACCGCTTGACCTTGGAAACAAGGCGGCATCTGAATTATTTGCTAAAGACATAGTTAAAAAAGCCAGAGCAGGGCAGAGTTTCGCAAAGCTTGCTAAAGAACATTCCGCGGGCAGAACTGGCAAAAAAGGCGGTTTTGTTGGTTATATTCCTGTTGAAAAAGTGGTTGAGCCTCTAGGCTCGCTGATAAGGGGAACGGCTGAAGGCGCAGTTTCAGACCCTAAGCTTATAGAAAACGCTATGTATGTAATAATCAAGGTGGATGAGATAAAAAAGATAGGTGCAAAAAATGACAGGAATTCGGTAGAAGAGTCGCTGATGATAAGCAAGCTTGAGCGCTCCTCAAAAAGATACATAAAAGAGCTTCGTCAGAAAGCCTATATTGAGAAAAAGTACAAGTCAGCAGAAGAATTGCTGTAAAATAATTTAAGATTTTTCGAAGATTTTTTTCTTTGTGGTCGTATCAAGGTTTAAGAGGGATCAATCTCTTGAAGCTATAACCAACAAATTAAAGTATGAAAAAATATCTTTTAATTACTGCGGCTATTATTTTAGGCGGTTTGCCGTTTCTGGCACGGGCAGACAGCGAATATTGTCGGGAATACACAAAAGACGTATATATAGGTGGAAGAACGCAGCAAGCATTTGGTACTGCATGCAGGCTTCCTGATGGTACTTGGCGTATAAAATCACAGGATTTCGGAGGTGAGATAGGTCAGGAGGTAACTTTTATTGATGAGCAGCCACAGCAAGTTAATTATGTCACCAGAAATTATTATTATGACACATACCCCCTGCCAAGCAGGAATATTTTTAGCCTGAGTTTTGGAAGGCCATATTTTACAAACTATCACTCACATTGGCATCCTAAGAGGCATTACAGGAAATTCAGTCATAACAGAGATTGGCAAGGCAAGGGTCATGGTCGTGGCGGCGGAAGGTGGAGGAATTAACTTTTCTGCTACAAATTGTAAATTAAATGTCCTCAATAAATAATATGTTTCATTTACTCTATTGACCTTCTGTAAGTTATACTTATTAAAAAGCACTTAACAACTCTAACCCAACAAAGGTAATAAAATGAATAAAAACGTTAAAATAATATTATTAGTAATTGCTATAGTTATTCTTGGTCTTGCGGCTAAAAATGGTTTACTGACCAAGAATGAGGCTACTTCTTCAGGCTCAGTTAAAGCTACAATATCGCCAAAAGCAACTGAAGAAAAGGCGGAAGAAGCTAAAACTGCCGTTGAAAAAATGGCTGATGATGCAGCTCAAGCAGTTACAGAAGCAGGTGATAAAGCTGCTGAAGTTACCGAAAAAGCAAGCGAAGCAGTTGCTGAAACTGCTACTGATGCAGCGAAAGCGGTTGAAGGTGCGGCAAATGAAGCTGCAAAAGCGGTTGAAAATGCTGTTGCTCCAACTCAACCTGCTGCTCAGTAAATCATCATTTGATAAAGTAAAGCCTTACGCTCTGCAATCCCTCTCCCCTTTGGGAAAGGGATTATATCGCAAATTTAGAAAAATATTTTTATCAGTGTGATGAAGGAAATATAAGGGTTATAATTTTTAGTGAATATATCATAGCCATTCATACTTATTTGCTGCAACCTGTAATTTGCCAGTTTTTTATAAGTTAAAAGTGGTTTTAACTTTGCCTTAAGTGGGTTTTCAATTTTAATTATTTTATTATTATTGTTCATTGCAAGTGCGGTTTCAACAAGCTCCTTTACTATGTTTTTGCTAGTGCTGATAAATTCTTTACTTCCGTAATCTTCAGCTTTTAAGCCGTATTTTTGGCATAACTCCACAGGAAAAATATTCCTACCTCTTGAAAAGTTTTTATTGGCAGAAAATAATATGGCAGCAACTGCCCATGCGTTTGAATAGTTTTTTATGGCAGTAATTATCTGTTCATCAGGTAATTCAGTCGTAATAATATCTAATAT
>DQGZ01000200.1 GCA_003531345.1 Alphaproteobacteria bacterium
GAATGCAATTGAGCCCGCCTCTGGCAACCAATTTTTTACCAACTCTAAAACTTCATTCTTCTGTTTTTCCTCAAGGGTTTTTTGCAGCTCATAAGCATGGTCAAAATGATTGGCTAACACATTTTTATTCCTGCCAGTTATGAATATGAACTTCTCAATACCGCTATTCTTTGCCTCTTCAAACGCATATTGGATAAGGGGTTTATCAACTATTGGTAACATTTCTTTTGGCAGAACCTTGGTTGCAGGTAAAAACCTTGTACCAAGCCCCCCAACTGGAAAAACCGCCGTTTTAACTTTTTGCATTAGCTAAATAATTTAATTATATTTAATCTATATCAGTTTAATTCAGATTTCTAGCTTTATAGCAAAAGTCTTACTTAAGCTGGGTATTACAACCCCAAAAGATTAACAAAACGTTAAAGCAGTGAGATATTTATTAAATATTTTAGGTGAAAAATGGAAGTTTGTATGGTATAATAGTCTATAATATAGAATGATTTATGACAGTTCAGGATGAAATAAGAGGTCAGTTGGGTGGAGAATGGATGAAGTTCGCTTTTCCTAACTTTAAGGAAGTAAGCAATTCTGAGCTTTTCAGCACTATCAGTCCCTCTTGCCCGATTGCAAATTCAGCACAAAAGGCTCTAGATAAGGGCGGTATCTGCTAATTCAGCCCCGTTACCACCTGACCTTCTATCCTCAGGTCTATATATTGTATATCTTTGGATAATATATTCTTCTCCTTCTCAATTTCCGCCAGCTTCTTCCATGCTTTTTTGGGGTCTTTTTCTGGTAGTCTTACCGTAACCCCATTCTCTAAGATAATATCAAACCTTCTATTGCCCACTACCTTACCCTTATCAACCATTGAATAAAGATACGCCGATGAAGAAATTATATCGAAGAAATCAGGCACCTCTTTTTTTGAATCTTTTCCTACAACTACTGGTAAGTTGAGATATTCATTGCCCACAATATCGGTAATTAAATTACCGCTACTATCTGACAAGTAAATCTTGGCTTCATTCTGCCATATTGCGGTAGGCTTTCTTTCAATAATCTTAATAAAAATACTGCCAGGAAATTTTTTTCTTATATCCGCTTTATCTATCCACCCGATCTCTTTGATCTCATTTTCCAAATCACTCAACCCTAATAGAACTATGCTGGTTTCTTCAGGGTTGCCAATATATTCAAGTACTTTATCAACAATTACCTGAGTTCTCACGATTTTATTTCCATCAATCTCAACATCTGAAATACCTAGCCCAAGCTTAACAAAAAACCTATTTGATTTGAGCTCCATATAGGGAAAAGCTATTTTATTTCCACCAAATAAACCGATCCAGATAACTAACCCACTAAAAGCAATAAAAAGAAAAAGCTGTAGTAATTTAAAGGCTCTTTGGAAAAAGAACCTGACTTTTCTCCTGAATAAAAAATCTTCAGTTTTTTTTATCTTTACTGCCTTCTTTTTTTTATTTTTTTTTGCTGCTCTTTTCATACCCCAACATTTGCAGTAAAAAGGATTTTTTCTACCAACTCCTTGAAATCAATTCCCCTGTATGCCGCTATTTTGGGCACAAGTGAACTTTCGGTCATTCCTGGGTGGGTATTTATCTCCAGAAAATATAATTTTTCACGTTTCTCACTATATATTATGTCGCTTCTGGTAACCCCTTTACAGCCAAGCATTGTATGCGCTGTTACGGCATAATCAATTGCTATATTATAAATTTTTTCTGGTACTGGCGCAGGGCAAATATATTCACTGGCACCTTTGGTATATTTTGACTCATAGTCATAAACTCCTGTTTTGGGGCGTATTTCTATTACCCCCAAACCTTCATTATCTAAAACGGCAACACTCAGCTCCCTTCCCTCAATATACTCTTCAACTAAAAACTCATTTTGATCTGTTAATTGCAGGTTTTTAAAATCATCCCTAGTCTTTAAAATTACTACCCCCACTGAAGACCCCTGAGACACAGGTTTAACTACTACTGGCAGTTGGATATTTTCTGGCAATAAATCTTCTCTTGTATATATTCTTCCAGAGGCAAGATTAACCCCATGACGCTGAACCAGCTCCTTAGTTAGAACTTTATTCATCGCTACTGCACTAGCTAACACGCCTGAATGAGTATAAGAAATATCCAAAACCTCCAAAACCCCTTGAAGACTACCATCTTCGCCGTATCTGCCGTGCATTGCATTATATACTATGTCAATATTTTTCTGTCTGAGCTGAAATGGTATATCCCTTGAAAACTCTATTTCTTCAACCTGATAGCCAAGCCCTTTAAGTGCATTAAAAACCGCAAATGATGTTCTCTTTGAAACTTCTGCTTCTGATGAGGGGCCACCATAAACAATGGCTATTTTTTTATTCTTCATAAATTATGTTTATTTTTTTAAATACAGACATTACTTTGCAGATATTTACAATAAAATTTTAGACCAATTGAACAACAAACATAAATTTTTTTCACACAAATTTATGGCAGATGCTCTAAAATTGGCAGAGAAAGCAATTCATAATGGTGAAATTCCTATAGCGGCAATAATTATTGATGATGTGGGTAAAGTTGTTGCTAAAGCACATAATCTGGTTGAAAAGTATAAAAACCCCTTAAAGCATGCTGAACTTTTAGTAATTGAAAAAGCTTTGCAGAAATTAAAAAACACACGCTCAGTTAATAACAGGCTGGAGGGTTACTCAATATTTGTAACTCTTGAACCTTGCCCTATGTGCGCTGCTGCGATTTCACACGCACGTATAAGCAGGCTATATTATGCCGCACAGGACGAAAAAGGGGGGGGGGTAGAAAACGGGGCAAGAATATTTGAACAGAAAAGCTGTTTTCACAAGCCTGAGGTAATTTCAGGTATATTTTCTGAAAAAAGTGAAGAAATGCTGAGAAATTATTTTAAAAACTTAAGAAAATTTCAAAAAATCAAGTAACCCCTTTATTTAAAGGTTAAAATCATTATATTAGGAGTTAGCAGCGTCTAAGCAAAATAATATAACATGACAGAAAATAATAACATACCACAGAATTTCTATCCTGTACTTCCACTGAGAGACATAGTTGTTTTCCCTGGAATGATAGTTCCTTTATTTGTAGGAAGAAATAGGTCAGTTGAGGCTTTGGAATATGCACTGGAAAAAAAGACCAAGTTAATACTGGTAACCCAGAGAAATGCTGCACAGGATGACCCAAAACCAGAAGATCTGTACAGAACTGGCGTTCTGGTAAATATTCTGCAACTTCTCAAATTACCAGACGGAACTGTTAAAGTTTTGATCGAAGGTATTTCACGTATAGAGCTGAATTATTACATAGAGAACCCTAGTTTTTTTGAGGCTGCTGTTTTTAATATTGCAGAATCTCCTACAAAACCAGAAGAGGTTGAACCCCTTTTAAGGTCGGTAGTATTAAGTTTTGAGAATTATGTTAAACTTAATAAGAAAATCCCTTATGAACTTATCTCTAACATACAGAAGATAAGCAACCCCTCACTAGTAGCAGACACTATTGCCACCCACCTTGTTTTAAAATTACCTGAAAAACAGAGTTTGCTAGAAACAATTGACCTCAATAAAAGGTTGGAAAAACTGATTGAATACACCGAAAGGGAGATAGATGTTCTCAACACTGAACGTAAGATACGCTCTCGGGTTCGTAACCAGATGGAAAAAACCCAGAAGGAATATTACCTTAATGAACAAATGAAGGCAATAAAGAAAGAACTTGGTGACGAAGAAGAAAAGAATGAGCTTAAAGATCTGGAAGAGAAAATTAAAAACACAAAATTCTCAAAGGAAGCGGAAGATAAAGCTAAGCAGGAGTTTAAAAAACTGAAGATGATGAGTCCTATGTCTGCTGAGGCAGGTATAGTGAGGAATTACCTAGAAACCTTGGTTTCATTACCATGGGGTATAACTACCAGTGTGAACAAAAACATTTCGAAGGCAGAAAAATCACTCGATGAAGACCATTACGGGTTAGAAAAAGTTAAGGAGAGAATTGTTGAATATCTTGCTGTTCTTCAGAGGTCAAAAGAGATGAAAGGTACTATAATATGTCTGGTTGGCCCCCCTGGTGTTGGTAAAACCTCACTTGCAAAATCAA